>WSMP01000193.1 GCA_013316495.1 Angelakisella sp. | reverse complement strand
CCTGCTCCATCCCCTGGCGCAGGTAGATGCCGACGCTGCCCCCCTCCTCCCGCAGGAGCACCGTCATCTCCAAAAGGGGGGGCTTTTGGCGGCTGATGCGGGGGAAGCGAATCAGCAGCAGAAGCAGCAGAAGCACCCCCAGGGTGAGGAGGCTGAGGGTCCACTTCACCGCTTGTTCCCGAAGCCTCACGGCTGTTCCCTCCTTTCCCGGCGGACCTCGGCCTCCCCCAGGGCGGGGAGGCGGATGGAGACGGTGGTCCCGGCGTCCGGCTCGCTTTGGATGGTGAGGCCGTACTGGGGGCCGAAGGTCAGCTGGATGCGCAGATGGACGTTGCGAAAGCCGATGCCGGAGCCCTTGGCGCCGGGGGCGGCGTACTCCCCGGCGGGATCCAGCAGCCGTTCCACCACCTCGGCGGGCATTCCGGGGCCGTTGTCCGAAACCTGGATGAGCACATCCTCCCCCTCCCGGCGGGCCCGCACGGCAATCTCCCCGTCCCCGTCGGCAAAGTCCATGCCGTGGTAGATGGCGTTTTCCAAAATGGGCTAGACGATGATCTTGATGGTGTAGAGGGACTCTACACCATCCTCCGCCAGGATGTTGGCGGAGAATTTGTTTTTATAGCGCATCTGCTGGATGGTCAGGTAGTGCCGGGCGTGCTCCAGCTCGTCGGCGATGGGAATCAGGCTGCTGCCCCGGCTTAGGGAGATGCGAAACAGCCGGGCCAGGGAGGTGAGCATCCGCACCGCGTCCCCGGTGCGCCCGTTTTCGGTCATCCAAATCACCGAATCCAGGGTGTTGTAGAGGAAATGGGGGTTGATTTGGGATTGGAGGACGTCCAGCTCGCTGCGGCGCTTCTGCTTTTCCTGCTGGATGATGTCGTCCATCAGGTGGCGCAGGGTGGAGATCATGGACTGGATGGAGCGGCTGAGGTGCTCCACCTCGTAGGGGCCTCCCACATCCAGGTCCACCTGCTCCGCCCCGGCCTCCAGCTCCTTCACCGCCCGGTCCAGCTTTTTCAGGGGGGCGGTGATCCAGGCGGAAAGGCGCAGGTTTACAAAGACCAGCAGATAGATGGAAAAGAGCACCACAAAGAGGAAGAAGAGGAGCAGCTCCCCGTAGTTATCCCAGGGGGTTTCCTCCGGCACCACCCCGATGAGCTTCCAGCCGGTGTACCCCACCGTTTTCACCGTCACCTGGCGGCGCTGGCCCTGGAAGGTCTCGTTGTGGCTCCCGTCGGCGTAACCGGCGGCGGTTTGGTTGTTTTCCTCCAGCAGGCGGGCATAGATAAGCTGCTGCCGGGGGTGGTAGATAATCTCCCCGTCCCGGTCCACCAGGTAGAGGTACCCCTGGCCGGAGCCCAGGTCCACATCCTTGCAAAGCTGCTCGATGCCGCCGTAGTTCATATCCACCAGCAGGACCCCCTTTTCCACCGCCCCCCAGCGGGTCAGCTCCACCTGGCGGCTGAGGGAGACCACCCACCGGTAGCGGTGGTCCGGGTCCACAAAAAGGTCCTGGACATGGGGGGTGGAAAAGTGGAGGTTTTCCATCTGCTCCCTGGCGGCGGAAAACCAGCCCTCCCCCTGGGGGGTGGCGCCCGGCTTCAGGCGGCCCAGGGGGGCGGCGGCCTCCAGCCGGCCCTCCTCGGTGAAGACGGCGATGGAAACCAGGTGGTCCCGGTTGCTTTGGTAAAGGAGCTCCAGCTCCTGGGAAAGGGCCTCCTTCCCCAGGTCGGTGCCCTTGATGACCTGGTAGTAGGCGGCGTCCGATACCCGCATCATCCCCCGGAGGTAGGCGTCCAAATTCAGGTTCACCTGGGAGAGGATCCGCTGGCTGGTTTGGGCCATTTGGGTGTTGGTGGCGGAGGAAAAGCGCAGGAAGAGGCACATCCCCAAAAAGACCATCCCCGCCACCGCCGCGGCGGTAAAGGTGAGGGAGAGGATAAGCTGGATGCTGGAGCGGCGGTAGACCCCGGCCCAGCGGCCCCGAAGGGCGGACAGCAGCTTGCCCATCTGGCTTCTCCTTTCCCCGTCCCCCCGGACCGGCTCATTCCCCGGCGGCAAGGGAGGCGCGGTATTTGGTGGGGCTCATGCCAAAGTGCCTTTTAAAGACGTAGCTGAAGTAATTGGCGTCCTCGTAGCCGCACCGGCGGGCGATGAGGTAGGTTTTTTCCTCGCTGTTTTTCAGCGCCTCCGCCGCCGCCTCCATCCGGACCACCGTGACCCAGGCGGTAAAGCTCATGCCGGTGCCCTTTTTAAAGAGGGTGGAAAAATAGGCGGGGCTCAGGTGGAGGTAGTCGCAGAGCCGCTCCACCGAAAGGTCGCTTTCCCCGTAATGCTCCTGGATAAACGCCTTGGTCCGCTCCACCGCGCAGCCGGCGGAATCGGTGCGCTGGCGGCGGATAAGGCTTTGGATGCGCAGGCAGCGCTCCAGGCACCATTCCCCCAGGGCCTCCGGGGTGGAAAAATCCCCCGCCTGAACCGCGCCGGTAAAGCCCTGGCCAAAGACCTCGCTTAAATCCAGCCTGGCCCCCCTCGCAAGGCGGAGGAGGCAGGTGAGCAGCTCCAGGGTCAAAATCTCCTCCTGGCTG
>WSMP01000192.1 GCA_013316495.1 Angelakisella sp. | reverse complement strand
GGCCGCCTCCATGGCCTTCTGCCTGGTGATTTCCGCCGGGGTGTGCATCTTTGCCCGGCCGCTGATGCTCCTCTTTGTGGAGCCGGGGGAAAGGGCCATCCTGGCGGAGGGGGTGCGCTACCTGCGCGTTGAGGGGGCCTTCTACTGCGGCATCGGTTGTCTCTTCCTCTTTTACGGCCTCTACCGGGCCTTGGGACGGCCGGGGATGTCGGTGGTGCTTACGGTGGTCTCCCTGGGGACGCGGGTGGCCCTGGCCTACGGCCTTTCCGCCATCCCCGCCGTGGGGGTGGCGGGAATTTGGTGGTCGGTGCCCATCGGCTGGGGCCTGGCCGACCTGGCGGGCTATCTCTACTACCGCCGCAATAAGAACACCCTGCTTCGGCCCTCCGGAAAGGCCGCCTCGGCGGACTGAACCGGGGCTCGTCATCCTGCAAAAAAAGAGAGGGGCGCAAACCCCTCTCTTTTATATTTGTCAGCAGCCTCACTCCGCCAGGGGGGAAAGGTCCTTGATTCTGCGCCGGTAGAGCTCCAGGAAGAAGAGAATGCTGGCCCCCACCGAGAAAATCTCCGCGAAGGGGAAGGCGTACCAGACGTATCCCACCCCAAAGCGGGAGAGATACCACGCCACCGGAAGAATTACCACCAGCTGCCGGAGGATGGAGATGCAAAGGCTGCGCATCCCGTAGCCGGTGGCCTGGAAGATGGTGCCGAACATGATGCCGAAGGCGGCGGGGATAAAGCTGAGGCTGATGGTCCGCAGGGCGGGAACCCCCAGCTCCAAAAGCTCCGGGGTGGGGTTGAAGAGGCCCAGCAGCAGCCCCGGCGCGGCCCAGAAGAGGAGGGTGCCCGCCGCCATGATGACGGCCGCGATGCAGACCCCCCATTTAAGGGCCTCCAGCAGCCGGGCCTTTTTGCGGGCGCCGTAGCTGTACCCCATAATGGGCATCACCCCTTGGTTGAGGCCGAACACCGGCATAAAGATAAAGGACTGGAGCTTAAAATAGATGCCCAGCACCGAGACGGCGGTCTCCGAAAAGCCGATGAGAATCATATTCATGCAGGCGGTGAGCACCGAGCCGATGGACTGCATCACGATGGAGGGGAACCCGACGGTATAGATATCCCGGATAATGCGGCCCTGGGGCCGGAACCCCCGCAGCTGGATGGAGACGATGTGCTTTTTGGTGAAGGTCACCCACAGGGCGTAGACCATGGAGAGAATCTGGCCCAGGACGGTAGCCACCGCCGCGCCGGTGACCCCCATCTTCGGCAGGCCGAAGAGGCCGAAAATCATGATGGGGTCCAGGATGATGTTGGTGATGGCCCCCACCAGGAGGAACTGCATGGGATGAATCATATCCCCGGTGGCCTGGAGGGTCTTTTCCAGGGAGACCTCAATAAACACCCCGAAGGAGCAGACGGTGCAGATGCGGGTGTACTGGATAGCCATCTCCACCAAAACGGCGTTGTCGCTGAAGGCCTCGAAGAAGGGGCGGACAAAGAAGAGACCGAAGATAAGAAAGCAGAGCCAGCTGAGCACCCCAAGGAAAAGCCCGTGGGCGGCGGCGGCGTTGGCCTCCTGCTGGCGCTCCTCCCCCAGGCGGCGGCTGATGAGGCTGTTGAGGCCGACCCCGGTGCCCACACCCACCGAGATTATCAGCATCTGCACCGGGAAGGCCAGGCTCACCGCCGCCAGGGCGTTTACCGGGTCGTATTGGGAGACAAAGATGCTGTCCACAATGTTGTACAGCGCCTGCACCAGCATGGAGAACATGGCGGGCAGGGCCATAGAAAAGATTAGGGGGAGGACCGGCATGGTCCCCATTTTGTTTTCTTCCAACGCAATCACTCCTTTTCCGGTTGGAATGGAGCCGCAGCCCCAAAAAACAGGAATCCAAAATTCCTTCTTCAAACTAGCCCTCCAATGTTAGCATCAATAAAAATTCTTTGCAAGCCCCCCGGCGATTTTTCCTGTTTCTTACAGGATTCTTCCAGGGCTTGTCCTAGACTTTGTGGAAAAAACGCAGAAGATAAGGCGGTCGGGCCCAGGGAGCTCCTGCGGAATCCGGCGTGACGCCGGGGGCGCCCCGGACAGCCCTCTGTTTCCCGCAATGGCTCCGTCCGCTTTGCGGTTACAAGGGCGGCCGCTTTTTTTGCCCCGGAAGCGCTGTAAAGCTCCGTCTACTACCTGTTGATTGGTAAAAGCTGGATTGTTGAAACTGTTTCCACCAGAGAAAAGGGGCGCCGGTGGGATTTTTTACAGCCTTTCCACCTCCGGGAGGGGGGGATGTTGAAAACTCGGTTGAAAATGTTGAATACTAAAAGTATAGAAGGGGGGAGGGGGAAGTTTCACAGAAAATTCAAAGGCGCTGTATAGCTTTTCGGGTTGGGATTTGCTATAATAAGGAAGAATCGGGGGATATGCCCCCGCGCCTGTGGACAATCTACCCAAAGGAAAGCGTGAAGCCATGAAGAAACGAAAAAGTCCGGCCTACCGGCCAAAAAAATCCGGGAGCGGCCTGCGCTCCTTTTTGGTGACGCTGCTGGGCTCGGCGGCCATCGCCCTGCTGGGGGCGGGGGTTTGGCAGCTGCTGGACCCGGTGGAATACCAGCCCCCCCTGGAGC
>WSMP01000191.1 GCA_013316495.1 Angelakisella sp. | reverse complement strand
CGGGGAAAGCTCCTGCCCCATCACCTGGCGGTAAAACCGCCGGTAGCTTTCCTCCATGGTGAGCCGGGCCAGCCGCTCCGCTCCCCCCAGGGAAAGCTCCTGCAGGGCGGGGTTTTGGTAACGAATCTGTAGATAATTGGGGTAGACGTTGCGCAGCTGCCGGGAGGCCCCCAGCACCGTCCCCTGGGTCAGCACCGTAATCTGGACATAGTCGTTGGAGGAAAAGCCGCCGCCGGTGGGGGCCAGCAGCTCCTCCATGGTGCCCCGCACCGTGCGCACATCCCGCAGAGCGGGGAGGGATACCGGCGTGACGCAG
This sequence comes from Angelakisella sp., assembly GCA_013316495.1. Lineage (GTDB taxonomy): Bacteria > Bacillota > Clostridia > Oscillospirales > Ruminococcaceae > Angelakisella. Next base: position 2,317 of record WSMP01000191.1, on the reverse strand, counting down.
ACAGCCCCCGCCCCGTCCAGCTCCACCGCCAGGGCGGCCTTTGCCTGCTTTTCCTCCGAGACGGAGTATTTAAGGGGGCTGCCGCTGTACCATATCCGAGGGCTGCCCGCCTGCTGGCAGGCGTGGAGATGCCCCAGGGCGCAGTAGCTGAAGCCATCAAAGAGGGAGGCGTCCACCAGGTCGCTTCCCCCGACGCTTACCTCCGAATCGCTGGTGAGAAGCTCCATATCCTGCCCCTCCGCCCCCCGTCCGAAGAAGCCGTGGGCCAGCAGCACCTTCCGGGGGCAGCGCTCCAAAAGCCCCCGGTTTTCCCGGAGGAGGACGGCATAGGCATCCTGGAAGGTGCGGATTTCCTCCCCCGGAAAGAGCCCCCGCCCGTCTCCGGGGGTGAGGTAGGGCAGCAGGAAGAAGTCCACCTCCCCCCACTGGTCCCCAAGGGTGACCCGGCACAGCTCCCGCCGGGGGATGGCCGCCATATACAAGCCCCCCGCCCGGTAGAGGGAGGAGGCGAAGCTGAGGCGCTGGGGGCTGTCGTGGTTGCCGGCGATGCAGAGCACCGGCAGGGAGAGCCGCCCCGCCAGCTCCCCCAAAAACCAGTCGCAGAGAGCCACCGCGTCGCCGCTGGGTACCGCCCGGTCGTACAGGTCCCCGGCGATGAGAACGGCGTCGTACCGCTCCGCCTCCAGGTGCCGCAGCAGTCCCCGGCACCAGTGCTCCTGGTCGGGAAGCAGGCTGTATTCGCAAAGGCTTCTGCCAAAGTGCAGGTCGGAAAGATGAAGAAAGCGCATCCCCGCCGCCCTCCTTTTAGAACGAAAAGGTTTTCTCTTATTTTACGACCTTTTACACGGGAAGTCAAAGGCGAGCCGGGGGTATAAGGAAAGGCATCCGGGAAAATAATACAGCAGTGGAAGGGGGATGAAAGGGAATGGAAAAGCGGGTGGTTTGGCTCCATGGGTTTCTGCTCCTTTGTATGACGGTGCTGATGGTGCGCCTTTCGGTGCTGGGGCAGGGGGAGAGCCTGGCCCAGGCGGCGGTCCGGCAGAGCACCTCCCTGCTGGAGCTGGGCAGCAGCCGGGGGACCATCTACGACCGCCACGGAAAGCCCCTGGTGAACCGGAGCTACCAAACCGCCCTGGCGGTTTCCCCCACCCCGGAGGGGATGGAGCTGCTGCGGGAGGTCCTCCCCCAGGAGGAGCTTTCCGGCGCCCTGGAGGTGCTGCGCCAGGGGCGGCCCATGGTGGTGCGCAGCCAGCGCTGGCTGCCGCTCCCTCTGGCGAAGGGGGTGGCGGCCTTTCAGCTGCCGGTGCGGTATTCCGGGGAGCAGCCGGCGGTGCATTTACTGGGGTATGTGGATGAAAGCGGCCACGGGGTGACCGGGGTGGAAAAGGGGTATGACGAGCTTTTGCGGGGGATGGGAGGCAGCGTCTACGCCCGGTACTTTGTGGATGCCAACCGCAGCGCGGTGGAGGGGACCGCCTCCCAGGTGGTGGACCAGCGGACCGCTCCCCAGGGAGGGGTGGTTCTCACCCTGGACCGAGCCATCCAGCAGTGCGCCGAGGAGGCGATGGAGGAGGTCCCCAAAGGGGCCGCCGTGGTGATGGATGTGAAGACGGGGGAGCTGCTGGCGATGGTGAGCCGCCCGGTTTACGACCTTACCCGCATGGAGGATTTTCTGGAGGCGGAGGACAGCCCCTTCTTCAACCGGGCCTTGGGGGCCTATAACGTTGGATCCACCTTCAAGCTCTGTGTGGCCGCCGCCGCCCTGGAGCAGGGATATGGAAGCGGCTACAGCCACCAGTGCGGCGGGTACTACCAGCTGGGGGAGCAGAAGTACCATTGCCACTACCGCTATGGACACGGCAGCCTCACCATGCCGGAGGCCCTGGAGAAATCCTGCAACCCCTATTTCATCAACCTAGGGATGCAGGTGGGGGGAAAGGCCCTGTGGTCCATGGCCTATGGCATGGGCTTTGGCTCCCCGGTCCGCCTGGCGGAGGGGGTGATAGCCGCGTCTGGGGAACTGCCGCCGGCGGAGACGCTGCGGGACGGGGCCCTGGCGAACCTTTCCTTCGGCCAGGGGGAGCTTACCGCCACCCCGGTCCAGGTGGCCCAGATGGTTGCCTCCATCGCCAACGGGGGGTATTCGGTCACCCCCACAGTCTACCTAGGGACTACCCAGGACGGCGGGAGCCTGGAGGAGCGTCGGGATGGAAACGGCCCCAGCCGCCGGATTATGTCCGAGAGAACGGCCGCCGCCCTGCGGGAAATGCTCATCGGGGTGGTGGAGCGGGGAAGCGGCACCCATGCCCGTCCCGAC
>WSMP01000190.1 GCA_013316495.1 Angelakisella sp. | reverse complement strand
CCCCTTGTGGGTGGAGACCCGTCCCGGCTATCCGGGCGGTCCCAAACTGTAGGAGGACCAAAGGGCCTGAAAACAAAAACGCAATCGTTTCGGAGATGAAAGGAGCGAAGGAACATGCAGTATACCCGTAAATTAGGCGCTTACGCCGCCGGTCTGAACTATGAGGACCTGCCCCCAGAGGTGGTGGAGCAGGCTAAGAAGATCACCCTCCATGTGATAGCGGTAGCCATTGCCAGCATGGAGGTGCCCACCTCCCTCCGGGCGGTGGAGATGGTACGGCAAAAGGGAGGCACCCCGGAGGTCACCATCTGGGGTAGCGACGGGCTGAAGGTGCCGGTGGAGGAAGCCGGTTTCGCCAACGGCACCACCGCCGACACTCTGGATTGGGAGGACTGCACCTGGACTGGTCACGCATCGGCGGGGGCCATCCCGGCGGCTTTTGCCCTGGGGGAAAAGCTGGGGGCCAGCGGCAAGGATTACCTGAGGGCGGTGGTGGCTGCCTATGAGGTATACCAGCGCATCGCCATGTCGGTGCAGCCAGACCTATCCAACTACTTTGGCAAGGGGAAGGGCTGGGGCCTGGTTTGCTGGCAGATCTTTGCCAGCACCGTGGCGGCGGCAAAACTGTTGGGGCTGGATGACAATGGCATCGCTGCAGCTATTACCAAGGGGGCTTATCTCACCCCCCTGACATTGGGGGACACCGGTCTTACCGATACCTACCATGTGGCCCACGGGGTCTCCGCCCGGTGCGGCATCAACAGCGCCCTGCTCACCGCCGCCAACTTTGAGCCCTACCTGGATGGTCTGGACGGCAACAGCGGCTTTTGGCGGCAGATTTGCGACCAGGTGGATTGGACCTGGCTGGACCGTGATCTGGAGAGCGACTGGCTCATTATGCAGACGCTTTTGAAACACTGGCCGGTGAATGTCTGGATTGAAGCCCCTCTGGATGGGCTGGACACCCTGCGCCGCCGCCATGGCTTTGAGGCGGCGGATATTGAGAAGATTCGTGTCTCCCCGCAGCTGGATATTTATACCGATAAGGGCATGACCCGGCCCTACGTCTTCATGCAGGCCCAGTACAGTGTTCCCCACTGCTTTGCCGCCTATCTGCTGGACCCAAACCCCTCCGAGGACTGGTTCACCCAGCAGAGCCGGGAGCCGGTAGGGCCGGTGGCGGAGCTGTCCAAAAGGGTGGAGTTTTTCGGCCCGGAGATGGACCGGTACGAGGCGTTCCTGATCTTTATGGACCGGGACTTTCCGGAAACCACTGTGGAAGTGGTGCTGAAGGACGGACGTACCCTGCGGGAAACCCTCAAGTATCCCAAGGGGCACCCCAAAAACAACTTCACCTTCCAGGAGGAACGGGAGCACTTCCTGTACTGCGCCGCACCGGTTATTGGGGAGGAAAAAGCAAAGGCCTTTGTGGACGCAGTGGAAAGGCTGGAGGACTGCGCCCATCTGGGGCAGCTGGCTGGGCTGCTGGTAAAGGGATGACAGGTACTTTGGAGGAGGGAGTATCTTGGCAAATCAAACAGAAAACCGGAAACTGAGTTTTGGGGAGTGCTATTCCACCGGCATCGGCATGGTCATTGGAGCGGGAATCATCACTATGACAGGAGTGTGCATCGGCTTCACCGGCAGCGGCGTGTTCCTGGCCTATCTGCTGGCCGGAGCAGCGGTGCTCGTTGCCAACGGCCCCCTGCTGCTGGCGGCCTCGGTACTGCCTCGCACCAGCGGCAACTATGTCTATGCCAGCATGCTGGACCGGCGGCTGGGGGGCATCTACGCCTGTATCATCTTTCTAACCGATGTCACCATCGGCTTTATGGGGCTTTCCTTTGCCAACTACCTGGAAAGCCTGCTGCCGGTGAACAAGACGGTGACGGCCCTGGCGGTGGTAAGTTTCTTCTTTGTGGTAAACCTCTTTGGGGGTAAGAATGTGGCGAAGGTCCAGACGATTTTGAACATCGTGCTGGTGCTGGCCTGGGGGAGTTTTCTGGTTCTGGGATTGCCAAAGGTGGACCCGGCCAACTTCACCCAGGAGAACCTGTTCCTCAACGGCGCTGCTGGAATGAAGGATTCGGTAACGATGCTGGTCTTCGCCATGGGCGGAGGGCTGTGGCTCACCAACAGCGGCGGCCGGGTGGAAAAACCCCATAAGACCATTCTGTTTGGGAACCTGGCCATCACCGGAACAGCCATGGTACTTTTTCCCTGATTGCCATTGTAGCCGCTGGGGTGCTGCCCCTTTCCCAAACAGCGGAGCAGCCCCTGACAGTGGTAGCCCGGAGCATCTACCCAGGAAACAGCTACCTGTTTTTTGTAATAGGGGGCGCCCTCATCGCCTTGGCAACCACCATCAACGCCTGTTTCCTGAATACCGCTAACGCCTTGGTCCGCAGCAGCGAGGAGGGGTGGTTTCCCGGCTTTTGGGTAGATTAAACCGCTACGGGGTCCCCTACGTCCTGTTGAGCCTGATGTTCATTATCACCGTCTCCCCCATTGTGCTGGGCATTGACACCACCCTTTTTTCCCGCATGACCACTGGTCTGACCTATCTAACCAAGATTATCCCCAATGTGGCCTGTATTGCGGTGCTGTACAAATACCCCCAGATATGGCGGCAATCCA
>WSMP01000015.1 GCA_013316495.1 Angelakisella sp. | reverse complement strand
AAAGTCCCCCTCCCCCCGGTTGATGGGGAAGGCGCCCAAGGCCCCCAGCAGCAGCCCCAGGGGTTTGTGCTGGAACCACTCCGCCTTGCTCATAAAGAAGATCTGGCGGTGGGGAAAGGCGTGGGACAGCACAACCGGGTCCTTTGCGAAGCGGTGGTTGCAGACCACCAGGGCCCCGCCCTGGGCCGGGATGTTCTCCTGCCCCTCAAACCGGACGTCGTACAGGACGGCAAAGATAAGCCGTGTCACCATCCGGGCGAAGGCGTAAAAGGGCCTCATAACGCGCCCTCGCTTTTCTGGCGGATGTGCTCCACCACTGCCTGGATGACCCCTTCCAGGGTGAGGTCGGTGGTGTCGCAGAGCCAGGCGTCCTCCGCCTGGCACAGGGGGGCGGCAGCCCGGTGGGAATCGTTGTAATCCCGCCTTTGCACCTCCCGCAGAACGGTGTCGTAATCCGCTGTGGACCCCTTTGCCACCAGCTCCTTGTACCGCCGCATGGCCCGTTCCTTCGGGTCGGCGGTGAGGAAGATCTTCACATCGGCTTGGGGCAGCACCACGGTGCCGATGTCCCGGCCGTCCATAATGACGTTATGGTTTCGGGCCAGCTCCCGCTGGAGCTCCAGGAGGAAGGTGCGCACCTCCGGAATGGCGGAGACGGTGGAGGCGGCCATGCTGGCCTGGGGAATGCGGATAGCTTCCGAGACATCCTCCCCCCGTAAATATATACGCTGTCCCTCCCCGGTAAACTTCAGGGAAACACGGGTATCCTCCAAAAAAGGAAGCACCTCCTCCGGGTTGGCGGGGTCCGCCCCCCGGCGCAGGGCATCCAGGCCGATGGCCCGGTAAAGGGCCCCTGTATCCACATGGAGGAAGCCCAGCCGCCGGGCCACTTCCCTGGCGATGGTGCTTTTTCCAGCCCCCGCAGGACCGTCCAGCGCCACCGAAATCATAAAACCACCCCTCACTCCGGCTTTTCAGGCCGGTATACAATCACAATATTACAGATAATTATATCACATTTTGTCACCGGGGGCAAAGGGTATTTTTATAGGGGAGTGGCCAGCTTTGCCTGAAAAGGAAAAATCTTGCAAAAGACCCTCCCCCTACAATACAGACAGCGGGAAGCCCAATTCCCGTTGGAACGCCGCGGCCCAGTCCGGGGCGCGGTAAAAGAAGATACACCCCTGGTACCCGTCGGGGGTATAATAGAGGCGCTTCCCTGTGCCGCTCTCCTGAATAATTTGCCCCAAATCCCGTGCAAACTGCATGTTGAACCAGTCGCCTTGCTCCTCCACCTCCAGGGAATGGGACACTTCGTTCCAGTCGAAAGAAACCCTTCGCATTCCGGCTCCACTCCGCTGGTCCACGCCGCTTAGGTCCTCCTGGATGTTTTGGAAAGCCAGTTCCTCCTCGTTCAGGGCAGAGATTCCCCGGAGGAAATTGGTGTACATTTCATCCAAGCCGCTTACCTCCGCGTCAAAGGCGTAGACGCCGTTTGTGGAAGGGCTCCATTTTAGGGTGCTGAAATCGGTGGTTCCGCTGCCCAGGAGGGATAGCAAGCTGGTGGTGCGGTAGAAAAACTCCTCGGAAGGGAGACGGCGGCAGTTATCTGCCACCTCTTCCACCAGTGCTTCGGTGATGCCCCCAATCCCAAGGGCCTTGAGGCTTTCGGCAATCTGCCCAAGGGAACCTTTTTCCGGATTCATCCTTTCGCTCACCTCTCCTTTTTTTCAAATATCTATTGGGATGCAAACAGCCGGGGGAAGGAGCGGGTGCCAGCCCATCTCCCGCCCCCGGCACAGCCGGTTTTAATTTCCGTCTTCAGATAGGGAGAGCCCGGTGGCCTCCTGGAAAGCCGCCGCCCGCTGGGGGCTGCGGTAGAAGGCGGCGCCTCCCTTCCTGTGGTATAGCTTTACCGGTGGAGCAGCTCATCCACCTCCAGGATGGAGAGGATGTAAATTTTAATGGCGTCCAGCAGCTCGTCGATAATCACCGCTTCATCCGGCTCGTGGGCCTTGCCGTGGCCCTCCGGCAGACCGGTGGGGGTGTCGGTCTCCATGCCGAAGCCCACCGCGTTCTGGAGATGCCGGGCGTAGGTGCCGCCGCCGATGACATAGGGGGTGGCGTCCTTGCCGGTGACCTCGTGGTAGATGCGGCAAAGCTCCTTCACCTTGGGGTCATCGGCAGGGAGGTACATGGGGACGCTGTCGCTGATGGACCGAAGCTCCCAGCCGGGAGCAAAGGCCTTTTCCAGCCCGGCGGTCACCAGCTCCCCCTTGTGGGTGACGGAATAGCGGATGTTATACCCCATCACCAGGCGGCCCTCTTCGGTGTGGGCCAGGCCGCTGATGCAGGTGAGGCGGCCGGAGGGCTCGTCGGTGAAGGCGATGCCCAGGTGCTCCCCGTAGCAGTCCTCAATGGTATCCGCAGCGAAGGCGCAGATGGCCCGGTCGCTCTCCCCCAGCCCCTCCAGGGTGGAGAGGAACCGCAGCAGCTTTTTGATGGCGTTGTCCCCGGCCTGGGGGCGGGCGGCGTGGGCGGTGCGCCCGGCGGCGGAGACGATGAGCCCCTCCGGGCCCTCGGCCACGGTGATGCCGGTGGTCTTCTCCGCGGTGGCCTTCACCTCCGCCAGAAGGGCGGCCTCCGGGGGAAGCACCGCCTGGGCGGAATCCGGCACCACATTGCTGGCTACCCCGCCGGAAAGCTCCTTCACCCGGCTCCAGGGGGTCTTGCACACCGCCTGGAAGGAATAGATGCCCTTTTCCCCGTGGCAGACGGGGAAGTCGGTATCCGGCACGATGGAGAAGTCTGGCATGGGCTGCTCCTCCACAAAGTGCTCAATATCCTGCATCCCCGTCTCCTCGCTGCACCCGAAGAAGAGGGAGAGCTTGCTGCGCAGGGGGAGGCCCAGCTCCCGGAAAGCCTTCATCACGTACATGGAGACCACGGCGGCGTTTTTATTGTCGGTGACCCCGCGGCCGATGAGCAGACCGTCCTTCTCGATGGGGTCGAAGGGGTCGTGGGCCCAGTTGTTCCCCACCGGCACCACGTCCAGGTGGGAGAAGAGGCCGATGGTCTTGTCCCCCTCCCCGCACTGGGCCAGGCCGTACCAGTAGCCGCAGTTCTGGGTGGCAAGACCGTGGCCCTGGGCCAGCTCCAGGGCCTTATCCAGCACCTGGGCGCAGCCCTTGCCAAAGGGCATCCCGTCCGCCCCAAAATGGCTGATGCTGGGGATGCGCACCAGCGTCTTCAGGTCCTCCACCACCCCCTGGCGGCTTTGGAGGGCGTATTCCTCAATGCGTGCTTGCAGTTCCTTCGAGACCATAATTCCAGCAGCTCCTTTCGATTATCGCGGAAATTTTTACCCCTCCAGTTTACTATGAATGGGGGAAGAAATCAAGGCGGCCAGCGACTTTTTCCCATTTGGAGGATTTTTCCCTCTGTTCACAATTTCTCTATTGTTTTTCCGGCGCAAATGGGTATAATAGAAAAACAAAGTAAATGTATACCAAGGAGGTAGTATTTTATGCCCGCAGTACATCTGGACGAAAAAAACTTTGACCGGCTGGTGATGGAGGAAAAGACCACGGCGCTGGTGGACTTTTGGTCCCCCCGGTGCGGCCCCTGCCGGATGCTGGCCCCCATCCTGGAGCAGGTGGCGGAGGAGGTCCCGGAGGGGACGCTGGTAGCCAAGGTGAACACCGATGAGGAGGAGGGGCTGGCGGCCCGGTACGGCATCATGTATATCCCCACCATCATTTCCTTCCGGGATGGCCAGGAGGTGCGCCGCTTCACCGGCCTCACCACCAAGGAGGCCCTTCTGGATCTCCTGAAGTGATTTTCCCCCAAAAAAGCGCATACTTTAAGCTCCCTGCCGAATACTAGCAGGGAGCTTTTTCTATCCATCCCAAAGGTGGTGTGCGCTGTGTTTTCCCTCCTGTTTTTTGCCGGTCCCCCCCAGTGCCGCCTGGAGGAATCCCTCCGGCGGCTGCCTCCGGAGAGGTTTTGCCTTCTGGCCCCCGGCGATGGGCCGCTGTTCCCCCAAAGCACCATCGCCGTCTTCAGCGACCTGCTGGAGCATCCCCCGGAGGCCGTTTTGGGGCTGCCCCAGGGCTGTCCCGCCATCCTTTCCGGGCAGAACGAAGCCGCCGCCCTCTTTGCCCGGCGGGAGGGGCTGGTGCCGGTGGACTGCGGCCTTTCCCTCCGGGATACCCTCACCCTTTCCAGCGTCACCGAGACCAGCGCGGTGATTTCCCTCCAGCGGCCGGTGGCCCGGCTGGACGGGAGCCTGGTGGAGCCGGTGGAATTCCCCCTGCGCCTGGGGAAGAGATGGAGCCCCTATCATCTGCTGTGCTGCGGCGGGGCGCTGCTGCTGGCGGGGGGCCCCAAGGCCCTGGAGGAAAGCGATATTTTTTAGCCTGTAAGGGCGCTCCCCTTCTGGGGAAGGACCCCCTCGTGGGCCAGGAGCCACTGCTTTTTTTCCACCCCTCCGGCGTAGCCGGTGAGGCTGCCGCCGCTGCCCATTACCCGGTGGCAGGGGATGAGGATGGAGATGGGGTTGTGGGCCACAGCGCCCCCCACCGCCTGGGGGGACATGGAGCTTCGCCCCAGCTTGGCGGCGGCTTTTTTGGCAAGGCCGCCATAGGTGGTTACCTGCCCATAGGGAATATCCAGCAGCAGCCCCCAAACCAGCCGGCGGAAGGCCCCGCCTTCCGGGGCCAGGGGCAGCTCCAGGGGGGCGGGCTGCTCCCCTGCAAAATACCGCTCCAGCCACTGCTTTGCCTGGGCGAAAAGGGGGAGATCCTCCCGGCGGGGGGCGTCCGCCACACCGCCGCCAAAGTACTTTTGACCTTCCAGCCACAGGCCGGTGAGCCGCTCCCCGTCGCTGGCCAGGGTCAAATTCCCCAAGGGGGAGCGGTATTCGCTCCGGTACTGCATCGCCATTGCCTCCTTTTTCTATTTACCTGGCAGCCCCAAAGGCCGCCGGGCTTTTTCTATTTCTGCCGGCAGAAGTGCTCCTGCCAGCGGGCCAGGTCCTGTTGGAACCGCTTGGTGTCCGCCAGCCAGTCCAGCCAGCGGCGGTAAAACTCCTCGAAGCAATAGGCTTCCAGAAGGTAGCCGCCTTCGTTATCGGTGGTGAAGACCCGCCCCCGGTGCTCCCCGCCCAGGGCGATGCCGTAGTCCCATTGGCAGCCGCGGGCCCCCAGCTCCAAGAATCCGTCGGTGCTCCAGCGGCTGTCATCGTCCTCGTTCTCCGGCAGCTCAAAAATATAGTACCGCTCCGGGTGCCGGGCGTAATGTTCCGGGTTGCCGGTGGCGGAATGGGTCCGCTCCTCCGGTGTCATGGGCCGCACCAAAAAGGGCCGCGCCAGACTGCGGTGGTAGTTCTGGCGGCAGCGCTCCGCAAAGGCAGGGGAGGCGGCGTTTTGAGGCGGGCCCCCCCACTGCCAGAAGTCCCGGAAGGGGTCGATTCCGTAATCCGGCCCCGCCCCGCCATCCCCCACCTGGGTGATGAACCGCCGGTAATCCTCCGGCAGGGTAAGGCCGCATTTCTCCTCCGCCTCCCGGACGAAGGACTCCGGAACCGGGGGGTTCAAACTGTACCGATGGCGTTTTGCACCGAACATCTCACAGTTTTTATCCACCCTGTGGGCCTGCTCCAGTATTTTGATGACATTTTCCCGTTTAAGCAGGGTAAACCCCTCCCCTCTTGTAGTGTTCTTTAGTTTACCATATCCCGAAGACGGTTACAAGCCGGGGAGACAGACAGCGGTTCCCCCGCACCCATTCCCCGCCCCGGCATAGAATGAGGGTGACGGCGGGATCATCCCGCCTAAGAGCCCATTCAAAGTCTCCGCGCACGCCGCCTGAACGGCCCCTTTTCCGCCCTGCTGCGTTACTGCGCCCGCAGGCGCGTCCAGGTGTAGCCCCATTAGGGCTGGCATACTTGGAGATCTTGCATGGGCTCTGGGAAAACGAGGTGATACATTTGGACCTGCTGCGCGTGCAGGACATTACGGAAAGCTATCAGGCGGAGAACGGAGAAATCTTCGCCCTGGACCATATCTGTTTTTCCATGGAGAAGGGGGAGTTCCTAAGCATTGTAGGACCCAGCGGCTGCGGAAAATCCACCCTTCTTTCTATCATCGCCGGGCTGCTGCCCCCCTCTTCCGGCACCGTCCTTCTGGACGGGCAGGAGGTACACGGGGTGGACCCCCGCATCGGTTATATGCTCCAGAAGGATAACCTCCTGGAGTGGCGCAGCATTTGGAGGAACGTCCTCTTCGGCCTGGAGGTCCGCCGCCAGGTGAATGAGGAGACCACCGCCCGCGCCAAAGGGCTGCTGCAAAGCTACGGCCTGTGGGAGTTCCGGGAAAAGTACCCCAGCCAGCTTTCCGGCGGGATGCGCCAGCGGGCGGCCCTCATCCGCACCCTGGCCACCAGCCCGGAGATTCTGCTGCTGGACGAGGCCTTTTCCGCCTTGGATTACCAGACCCGCCTGACAGTGACCGATGATGTGTACCGCATCCTGAAAAAAGAGCAAATCACCACCATTATGGTGACCCACGACATCCCGGAGAGCATCTCTATGGGGGATCGGGTGCTGATTCTTACCAGCCGCCCCGCCCAGGTGCGGGAGCTTTTGGAGATCGACTTCGGCCCGGAGCGCACCCCCCTCACCTGCCGGGGGGACCCCCGGTTCAGCCGGTATTTCGACCACATCTGGAAGGAGCTGAAAAGCGATGGATAGGAAGAAAAGGGAGGCGCCAAAGGGCCTCTCCCCGGAGCGGGCGGCCTACCTGCGCCGGAAAAAGACCCGCCGCCGCTGGGTCCTTTGCTGCCAGTGGGGGATTTTGCTGCTGCTGGTGGCCCTTTGGGAGATATTGGCCCGCCTAGGGGTTATTGACAGCTTTATCCTCAGCCAGCCCAGCCGCATCTGGCGCACCTGGATCACCCTCTTTTTGGAGGGGGAGCTGTGGCTTCACCTGTGGGTGACGGTGTACGAGACGCTGGTGGGCTTCCTTTTGGGGGTGCTGCTGGGGGTGGGCCTTGCCATCCTCCTGTGGTGGAGCGACTTTGTGTCCAAGGTGAGCGAGCCCTATTTGGTGGTCCTCAACAGCCTGCCAAAAATCGCCCTGGGGCCGGTTATTATCATCGTTGTGGGGGCGGGGACCGAGGCCATCATCTTTATGGCGCTGGCTATCTCCCTTATTGTCACTGTTTTGGAGATGCTGGGGGGCTTCCGCCGCACCGACCGGGACGCCATCCGCATGGCCGCCACCTTTGGGGCCACCAAAAGCCAGATTTTCCGGAAGATTGTCCTGCCCAGCAACATCGGCACCCTCTTCGGCTCCCTGAAGATTAACATCGGCCTTTCCCTGGTGGGGGTGATTGCCGGGGAGTTTTTGGTCTCCAAGGCGGGGCTGGGGTATCTCATTGTTTACGGCGGGCAGGTGTTTAAGCTGGACCTGGTGATGGCGAGCGTCATCATCCTCTCGGCGGTGGCGGCCCTGATGTATCAGGGAGTTGTCCTTCTCCAGCGGCTGGTGATGAAGCATAAATATTGAAGGAGGAAATCTGTATGAAACGTATTCTAAGCATCTTCCTTTCCGCCGCCCTGCTGGCCCTGGCGTTGGCAGGCTGCGGCGGAGGAACCCAAAAGGAGAAGGATAAGGTCCGCCTCTGCGAGGTGACCCATTCCGTCTTTTACGCCCCCCAGTACGCTGCCATCCACCTGGGGTTCTTCGAGGAGGAGGGCATCGAGGTGGAGCTTTCCAACGGCGGCGGGGCGGATAAGGTGATGGCCGCCGTCCTTTCGGACAACATCGAAATCGGCTTTGCCGGGCCGGAGGCCTCTATCTACGTCTACAACGAGGGCAAGGAGGACTACACCCAGGTCTTCGCCCAGCTCACCCAGCGGGACGGCTCCTTCCTTATGGCCAGGGAGCCGGACCCGGATTTCTCCTGGGAGAAGCTGCGGGGCAAGCAGATCCTCTCCGGCCGCAAGGGGGGCGTCCCCTACATGGCCCTGGAATACGTCATCCGCCAAAACGGCATGGACCCGGCAAAGGACCTGGTGATGGACGATTCGGTGCAGTTTTCCCTCATGACCGGGGCCTTTACAGGGGGCAACGGGGATTACGCCACCTGCTTTGAGCCCACCGCCTCCATGGTGGAGGAGGAGGGGAAGGGGTACATCGTGGCCTCGGTGGGGGAGGCCGCCGGAGAAATCCCCTATACCGCCTATTTTGCCAAGAAGAGCTACATTGAAAAAAACAGCGACCTGATTCAGCGCTTTACCCGCGCGGTCTATAAGGGACAGCAGTGGGTGGCGGAGCACACCGCCGCCGAGGTGGCCCAGGCCATCGCCCCCTCCTTCCCGGACACCGGCGAGGAGCTGCTGGCCACCGTCCTCCAGCGGTACAAGGACATCGGCGCCTGGAACACCGACCCGGTGATGAGCGAGGCCGCCTTCGAGCGCCTCCAGATGGTGATGCAGCAGGCCGGGGAGCTGGCAAAGCCCGCCCCCTATGAGCAGGTGGTGAACAACACCTTTGCCCAGGCGGTAAAGGAATAATTTCTCCAAAGATTTGGGCGCCTGGCTTCTTGCATCCTGGGGAAAAATATGGTATCCTCAATGGAGATACCAGTATTGGTATTATGAGAATAGAAAAGGAGTGTTTCCCCATGCAGAAGATTGATACCAAGAACGCCCCCGGCGCCATCGGCCCCTACTCCCAGGGCTTTGTTGTGGGTGACTTCGTTTTTACCTCCGGCCAGATTCCTGTGGACCCCGCCACCGGCAACGCCCCGGAGGGCATCGCCGCCCAGGCGGAGCAGAGCTGCAAGAATGTGGCCGCCATCCTGGAGGCCGCCGGCAGCAGCCTGGAGAAGGTCATCAAGACCACCTGCTTCCTGGCGGATATGGGCGATTTCGCCGCCTTCAACGAGGTGTACGCCAAGTACTTCACCGGCAAGCCCGCCCGCAGCTGCGTGGCTGTCAAGACCCTGCCCAAGAACCTCCTCTGTGAGATTGAGGCCATTGCGGAGAAATAAGCAGACTTTTTGAGAGAAGAAAAACCGGCAGGTCCTTTTGAGACCCGCCGGTTTTTTTGTTGCCCTCACCCCAGAAGGGCGTAGAGAAAGCGGATAAGGAAGGGCACCGCCGCCGAGCAGAGCACCCCGTTCACCACCGCCAGCACCACAATTTCCTCCCCGGTGCAGCGGATAAGGACCGCCAGGGTGGTGTCCTCGCTGGTGGCTCCCGCCGGGGCGATGGCAGTGTAGTGGTTCAGGTGGGCGGCGATCCAGGGAATCACCAAAAAGGAAAGCATCTCCCGCAGGAGATTGGCCAGGAAGGCCACCGCCCCCGCCTCCGGCCCCGCCAGGCCGGTGAGAAGGATGCCCGCCAGGCTGTACCATCCCATGCCGCTGGTGATGCAGACGCTTTCCGCCAGCGGCCGCCCGGTGAGGAAGGCGCAGAGGAACCCCGCGGCCACCGAGGCCCCGGTGATGGCGGCGGGAAGGAGCAGCACCCGCAGGCGGTAGCTTCCCACCTTCCGGAAGACGTCCTTCCCCAGCCCCACGCTGATGCCCACCAGAAACATCAAAAGGTAGAGCATTCCCGCCGAATTGCCGGTGAAAAAGCGGGCGGTTTCCCCGGAAAAGAGCCACAGCCCGCAGGCTATCCCCGCCCCCAGGCAGGTCAGTGCAAGGAGCGCCATGGCTTATTCCTCCTCCCGTTTTTCCAGGAAACGGCGGCTAAGGGGCCAGACCACCGCCACCGAGAGGAGCGCCGGCGCCAGGGCGAAAACCAGGCTGTCCAGCCCCAGGCTCCCCAGCTCTTCCAAAAAGCCGGGACGGCTCCCCAGGCTCACCCCCATGGTGAAGATAAGCAGGCCGGTGAGCAGCAGCTGAAGGCGGCCGTTCCACTTTTTGAGCCCCGCCGGGAAGACGGTGGCCCCCACCGCCACCCCCGCGCACATAATCAGGATCGTTTCCATTCTGTCACTCCATTTGTTTTCGCAGAAAACCGCCCCTCCCCGCAGGAAGGGGCGGCGCTGTCTGTGAGATTTTTGGTCACGGGGCGCTGTAAAACGCCTCCATGGCCTTATAGGTCATGTAAAGGTCGGCCTTGGAGACAACCTCGAAGGGGGCGTGCATGGAAAGCACCGGCACGCCGATGTCCACCGTGTCCACATTGAACTGGGAGACGAACATGGCCACCGTGCCGCCGCCCCCCTGGTCCACCTTGCCCAGCTCGCCGGTCTGCCAGGTGACGTTGGCCCGCTCCAGGATTCCCCCCACAAAGGCCATAAACTCCGCCGAGGCGTCGTTGGTGGAGGATTTTCCCCTGGCGCCGGTGTATTTGGTGAGAACAGGACCGTACCCCAGGTAGGCGCAGTTGTGCTTTTCGGCAACCTCCGGCCAGGCGGGGTCGTAGGCGGCGTTGACGTCGGCGGAAAGGCAGGCGGAGGCCCGCAGCACATGGCGCAGCTCCTTCCCCCCGGCCTGGGCCAGGTCGGCGATGAAATCCACCAGGAAGTGGGAATTCAGGCCGGTGACGCCGTTGCTCCCCGTCTCCTCCTTATCGGCAAAGACGGTGACGGTGGTGTGGGCGGGGGCTTTGACGGTGATTTCGGCCATCAGCTGGGCGTAGGCGCAGACCCGGTCGTCGTGGCCGTAGGCCCCAACCATCCCCCGGTCCAGCCCCAGATCCTTGGCGGGGAAGGCGGGGACGGCGCAAAGCTCCGCCGATTGAAAGTCTTTTTCGGTAATGCCGTATTTGCCGGCCAGCAGGCTCATGATGTTCAGCTTGGCGCGCTCGCTCACCTTTTCGTCCGGGTACAATTCGCACCCCAGAAGGATGTTCAGCTGCTCCCCCTTGATCCCCTCGGACATGGTCTTCTTCATCTGGTCGCTCCCCAGGTGAGGCAGCAGATCGGTGACGCAGAAGACCGGGTCATCAGGGTCCTCGCCGATGGTGACGGTGACGGTGGTGCCGTCCCGCTTCGCCACCACGCCGTGGAGGGAAAGGGGAATGGCGGTCCACTGGTATTTCTTGATGCCGCCGTAGTAGTGGGTTTTGAAGTAGCACAGCTCCTGCTCCTCCACCAGGGGGTTGGGCTTCAGGTCCAGGCGGGGGCTGTCGATGTGGGCGGCCTCGATGCGCACCCCCTCCCCGATATCCAGGGTGCCGATGGTGCTGGCGATGAGGGCCTTGCCCCGGTTGTTGAGGTACACCTTGGCCCCGGCGGGGTACTTTGTGCCGGGGACGAAGGGGGTATACCCCGCCTTCTCCAGCAGCTCCACAATGGTGGAGACCGCCTCCCGCTCCGTTTTGGCATGGTCCAGGAAGCGCTTATAGGGGACGCTGAAATTTTCCGCCTCCGCCTTTTCCTCCGGGCTCAGTACCTCCGAAAGATTCTTGGGCTGGTAGAAGAGCTTTTCCCGCAGCTCTTCGCCTTTGGTTTTCTCGCTCATAGCAAAATCCTCCTTATTTCTCGCCGGCGTTTACCTGCAGGCAGGGGTAGAGCCGGTTATAGAGGTCCCGTGTTGCCAGGACCTTTTTTACATACATATCGGTATCCCGGTAGGGGATGGAATCCAGGGTAGCCCCATCCTGGGAGCAGTCCTCGTCCCCCAGCCACCGGGAGACGCTCCCCCGCCCGGCGTGGTAGGCGGCCAGGGCGGTATCCTCCCGGCCAAATTCCCGCACCAAAAGGCCCAGGTTGGCACAGCCGTACCGGATGTTCGCATCGGGGTCATAGAGCAGATCGGAGCCGGCGGCCCCCTCCTCCCCCAGGCGGTAGCGCACCCATTGGAAGGTGTCCGGGGTCAGCTGCATCAGCCCGCGGGCGTCCACCGAGGAGCGGGCGGTGGAGGAAAAGCTGCTCTCGCTGCGGATGACCGCGTACACCAGGGCAGGCTCCAGGCCGTTTTGGGCGGCCTCCCGCTCCACCGCCTCCTGGTAGCCCAGGGGGTAGGCGGCGCGGTAAAACTGTCCAAATCCCAAAAAGATGAGGGCCAGGCACCCCAGCAGCACGCTGGGGAGAAAGAGGACGTTCCAAATCTTCTTCAATACAAAACCTCGCTTCACGGATGCAATTCTTTGGCGAAAAACAGTTCCGCCGGCTGCGCGTATCCGGGGGCGCGAAGAAACAGCGCCCCCGCGTCCTGATAGCCCAGCTTGCGGTAAAAATGCTGGGCGGATTCATCCGCACCTCCTACAGCCCCAGCTTGTTTTGGAGTTCCAGCACCGCCAGGCGGAGGGCGGAGGTATCGCCGATGTTGCGGATAATGTGGTCCGCCCGCTTCTCGTAGTAGGCGTCCCCCGGCTGGCTGGACATTCGGGCCTTGGCCTCCTCTATGGTGAGGCCGTCCCGCTCCATGATGCGCAGCAGCCGCCCCGCCTCCGGGGCCAGCACCGCCACCACCCGCTGGCAAAGGATATTGGCCCCGCTTTGGTAGAGGGTAGGGGCGTCCAAAAACACCGCCCGGTCCCCGGCCACCTCCCGCCGGTGAATCTGCTGCAAAATGTGGGCCAGGATATAGGGGTAGATGATTTTCTCCATCTTCCGCAGCTTCTCCCGGTCGGAAAAAACGATTCCCGCCAGCTTCCGGCGGTTCAGCTCCCCGTCCTTATCCAGGATGGCGGAGGAAAACTCCACCGCCAGGTCCAGCAGGCAATGCTCCCCCCGGCGCACCACCTGGCGGGCCACCTGGTCACAATCAATAATACTGATGCGCTCCCAGTCCCCCAACAAACGGCAGACAACCGATTTCCCCGCGCCGGTGGGGCCTGTGATGCCAACGACCATCATATTGGTACGCTTCCCTTTCCTTTCGCTCCGTTTCTGTTTTATTCCCCCGCGCCGGAGAGCTCCACCACCCGGAAGGCCGCCGCCCGCGCCAAGCGGTTGTAGACCGCCAGGCCGACGCCGTCCCGTTGAGGACTGTGGACAAAGATTCGCTTCGCCTCCAGCCGGTCCAGCTCCCGTAGCAGAAGGAAGAGCTTTTGGGCCTGGGCGGCGTGATCCGCCTTCCTCCCGTAAGAGCGGGCGGGGACAGCCTCCAGGGGTAGGTCCTCCTCAAAGCAGATGGCCCAGTCCCCCGGCTGGGCGTGCTCCCGCAGCCAGGCCCGGTAGGGGAGCGTGCCCCCTTCCAGCAGAATCACCTCCGCCGCCGGGGCGTAGTGCTTATACTTCATGCCGGGGGAGAGGGCCTTTTCCCCCGCTTCCAGCTGCTCCAGCACCCCCCGGTCCACCAGGACCTCCCCCAGGGTTTCCCGCAGCTGCTCCAGGGTGACGGCGCCGGGGCGCAGAAGGCGGGGGAGGATTTTTCCGTCCATATCCCGCTGGCAGAGGGAGAGGACGGTGGATTCCACCCCCACCTGGCAGTCCGCCGATTGGAGGATGGCCTCCACCCGGCCCATAAGGTCATCGGCGCAGTGCTGCCAGGTGGTGGGGCTGGGGCTGCCGGAGCGGTTGGCGGAAGGGGCCGCCAGGGGCACCCCCGCCGCCCGTATCACCGCCAGGGCAACCGGATTTTCCGGCATCCGCACCGCCACCGTGGGAAGCCCCCCGGAGGTGCTGTCCGGCACCAGGGGGGATTTGGGCAGAATGATGGTCAGCGGCCCTGGCCAGTATCTTTTTGCCAGGACTAGGGCCTCCTCCGGCAGCTCCGCCACCAGGGGGGACCACTCCGCCAGCTCCGCAATGTGGACGATAAGGGGGTTATCCGAGGGGCGGCCCTTGGCGGCGTATATCTTCTTTGTGGCCTCCGGGTCCAGGGCGTTGCCCGCCAGGCCGTACACCGTTTCGGTGGGGATGGCGGCAATGCCCCCTTCCCGCAATATCCTCCCCGCCAGGGCGATGGTTTCCCCATCCTCCACCGGGTCAAAGGCGGGGAGAAGCAGGGTTTCCTTTTCCATCAAGACGACTCCCCCTGGGCCCGGAGCTTCTCCGCCTGGTCGGCGGTGATAAGGGCGCCGGTGATTTCCTCCAGGTCCCCGTCCATCACCGCGTCGATTTTATACAGCGTCAGGCCGATGCGGTGGTCGGTGACCCGGCCCTGGGGGAAGTTGTAGGTGCGGATGCGCTCGCTGCGGTCCCCGGTGCCCACCTGGCTGCGCCGGGCGGAGGCGATTTCCTGCTCCTGCTCCTGCTGCCGCTGATCGTAGAGGCGGCTGCGCAGCACCCGCATGGCCTTGTCCTTGTTTTTGTACTGGCTGCGCTCGTCCTGGCATTCCACCACCATTCCGGTGGGCAGGTGGGTGATGCGGATGGCGGATTCGGTTTTGTTGATGTGCTGGCCCCCCGCCCCGCTGGAGCGGTAGGTGTCGATTTTCAGCTCCTTTGGGTCGATTTGGACCTCCACCTCCTCCGCCTCCGGCAGCACCGCCACCGTGACGGTGCTGGTGTGGATGCGGCCCTGGGTTTCCGTTTCCGGCACCCGCTGCACCCGGTGGACGCCGCTTTCGTATTTCAGGCGGCTGTAGGCCCCGGCCCCCAGCACCGAAAAGCTCACTTCCTTCACCCCGCCCAGCTCGGTTTCATTGAGGTTCAGAAGCTCCGTCTGCCAGCCCAACCGCTGGGTGTACATGGTGTACATCCGGTAAAGGCTCCCGGCAAAGAGGGCGGCCTCCTCCCCCCCGGCGCCGGCCCGTATCTCCAGGATGACATTTTTTTGGTCGTTGGGGTCCTTGGGCAGCAGGAGGAGCTTTAGCTGCCGCTCCCCCTCCTCCATGGCGGCGCGGGAGCCTTCCAGCTCCTCCTCCACCATCTCCCGGAAGTCCTTTTCCAGCCCCCCCTGGGCCAAAAGCTCCTTTGCCTCCCGGTGGGTGGCCTCCGCCTTCCGGTAAGCCCGCCAGCACTCCACCAGGGGGGTCAGCTCGGTGTATTCCTTCATCAGGGCGGTGTACCGCTGGTTGTTGCCGGCCACGTCCGGCTGGCTGAGGAGGTGGGTCATCTCCTCGTACCGCAGCTCCACGGCGGAAAGCTGCTCCAAAAATCCGGCCACGGTTCCCCCTCCTTTCTACATTAAGCCTTCCGGCCCCTTTTATTCCTGGGCCGGCTCCTCCCGGAGAACGCGCTTTATATTTTTTTCCGCCTTCAGGCGGGGGATCTCGATGAGATGCCCGCACTTTTGGCACTGGATTTTAAAGTCCATCCCCGCCCTGGTTACCAGGAACTGCTTGCACCCGCAGGGGTGGGGCTTTTTCATTTCCAGAACATCCCCAATGCGTATATCCATGGAAGTCCCTCCTTGAAATGTCCTTAGTCACTAATAGTATATTTTAACACAGGCTGGGGGCTTCTGGCAAATCCTTTCCGCAAAATTTTTCTCAGGGCCTGAATAGGCTCCGGGGAATGAAGGGGCTTTGGCGGCTTATACTAATTCTATCCTTATGTCGACGGAGGTATCGTCTATGAAGATTACCATACAGGCCGTGTTTTCCGGCGGGGAGGAGGCCCGGCTGGCCGCTTCCTCCCTGGCCGCCGCCCAGGGGGGCGGGCTGGAGCTTTCCATCTCCACCCACAGCCCTGGGGAGGGCATCTCCTACCACACCCCCTTTTCCGCCCTCATGGGGCCGGCGGCCGCCATGGGGCCGGTATCCGGGGGGACGATGGTCACCGTCCGCTGCAGTCCGGAGCAGGAGGCCTTTGTGATGGGGGAGCTGGCGGCCTTGGGGGCCCGGAAGGTGAGCCAGTACGGGGAATAGGCCGCGCCGGGGTGGAAAATTCCCCGAAAATCCCTTGACATTTTTTTTGCTCCGGCATATAATGTCCATAAACCGATGAGGCAGAGATAAAACCAGGTACGACCCCACAGAGAGCCGGCGGCGCTGAGAGTCCGGTGGGAGACGGCGTGGACAAATGGACTGCTGAGGGCGGGGATGAACGGCCAAAAGGCCCAGTATTCCCTGACGGGGGGCGCCCGTTACAGAGCCGGGGATGTGTTGGCATCCTGCTGAGGGGCCGCGGTTTTTCCTGCGGCAATCAAGGTGGCACCGCAGATGATTTCTTCGTCTGTCCTTGTTTCTCCCCAGAAGGGGAGGAGCGTGGACGGGCGTTTTTTTGTATCCAAAAGCGCCATCCGCCCGCACACAGCCACTCCAACAGGTGGCAGCCAAGGCCGGGAAGGAACCCTCCCGGCAGCGCCATTTGAAAAAGGAGTTTTTGCCATGAAAAAGCTGTTTGCCCTTTTGCTTACCATCGCCATGGTTCTTTCTGTCACCGCCTGCGGCGGCAAAAGCGCTCCCGCCTCCTCCGGCGGCTCCGACGCCGGGACCACCCCGTCCGCACCGGATGGGGCGAAAAAGGTGACGGTTGGCCTTATCCAGCTGACAGAGCACCCCTCCCTGGATGAGATTCGAGAGACCATCACCAGCCGCCTTGCCGAAAAGGCGGCCGAAAACGGCCTGGATATCCAGGTGAACTACCAGAACGGCCAGGGGGATACCAGCACCATCAACACCATCTGCCAGCAGTTTGTGGCAAACCAGGTGGACGTCATTGTGGCCATCGCCACCCCCGCCGCCCAGGGGGCGGCCGCCGCCGCGGAAAACAGCGGCATCCCGGTGGTCTTTTCCGCCGTCACCGACCCGGTGGCCGCCGGTTTGGTGGCAAGCATCGAGGCCCCTGGCGGCAGCATCACCGGCACCTCCGACGCCATCCCGGTGGAGAAGATTTTCTCCCTGGCCCAGGAGCTGACCCCCGATGTGAAGAGCTACGGCCTTATTTACAACACCAGCGAGGACAACAGCCTTTCGGTCATCGCCCAGGTGAAGGACTACCTGGAGGGCAAGGGCATCCCCTACACCGAGGGGGCGGTCACCACCTCCGCCGACGTCCAAAGCTCCGCCCGGAACCTCCTGGAAAGGTGCGACGCTGTCTTTGCCCCCATTGATAACACCGTTGCCAGCGCCATGGCGGTGCTGGCGGACGAGGCCATCAAAGCCAAAAAGCCGGTGTATGTAGCCGCCGATTCCATGGTGGCGGACGGGGGCCTTGCCACCGTGGGGGTGAACTACACAAACCTGGGCAGCCAGACGGCGGACATGGTGCTGAAGGTCCTCACCGGCACCCCCGCCGGGGAGATTCCCGTGGAGATCCTGCGGGACAATGCCATCGTCATCAACGGCAACACCGCCAGGGCCATCGGCGTGGATATTTCCAAATACGGCCCCAACGACGCCGACATCGTTTCCGCCCTGAGCTGAGCCATCCCGTCATCATTAAAAGAAGGAGTAAGCTATGAGCCTTTCTGTTTTGCAGGGGGCGGTGGAGCAGGGCTTCATCTACAGCCTGGTGGCCCTGGGGCTGTTCCTTTCCTACCGCGTCCTGGATGTGGCCGACCTCACCACCGACGGCAGCTTTACCCTGGGGGCTGCCTGCTCCGCGGTGCTTACCGTGCAGGGGCATCCCGCCGCCGGGCTGCTGCTGGCCCTTCTGGCGGGAGCCGCCGCCGGATTTGTTACCGCCCTGCTGCAAACGCGGCTGGGGGTGCAGTCCATCCTGGCGGGCATCATCACCATGACCGGCCTCTATTCTGTCAACCTGATGGTGATGGGAGGGCGCTCCAACCTGAACATGCTGAAGGAAGGGAACCTCTTCACCGCCGCCGAGGCCCTTTTAGGGCCCGCAGGAAAACTGCTGCTGGCGGGGGCCTTCGCCCTGGGATTGGGAGTGCTGCTGGCCCTCTTCCTGCGTACCCAGCTGGGGCTGTCCATCCGGGCCACCGGGGATAACCGGGAGATGGTGGCCGCCTCCTCCATCAACCCGGCCTTTACCACCACTGTGGGCCTCTGCGCCGCCAACGCCCTGGTAGCCCTTTCCGGGGGGCTGCTGGTGCAGTACCAGAAGTTCTCTGATGTGAACCTGGGCACCGGCATGGTGGTCATCGGCCTTGCCAGCCTCATCATCGGGGAGGTGCTCACCGGTCGGGGGAGCGTCCCGCGGGGGATTTTAGCCGCCGTCCTGGGGGCGGTGCTTTACCGCATCATCATCGCCGCCGCCCTGGCCGCCAACGTGGGGGCCCAAAACTTCAAGCTGGTCTCCGCTGTCATTGTGGCCGCCGCCATCTCCTGGCCCTCGGTTCGGGAGAAGCTTCAGCTTTACCGGCTCCGGAGGGAGGTGCAGAAGCGTGGCTGATTTACTGCGTCTGGAGCACGTTTCCAAAACCTTTTCCCCCGGCACCGTCCACGAAAAAAAGGCGGTGGAGGACCTTTCCCTCGCCCTGGCAAAGGGGGATTTTGTCACCGTCATCGGCAGCAACGGGGCGGGGAAGTCTACCCTCTTCGGGGCCATCGCCGGCAGCTTCTTCCCGGACGGGGGAAAAATCCTCCTGGACGGGGAGGACATCACCTTCCTGCCGGAGTACCGGCGCTCCCGGCAGATTGGGCGGCTGTTCCAGGACCCTTTAAAGGGCACCGCCCCCCATATGACCATCCAGGAGAACCTGGCCCTGGCCTATCTGCGGGCCGCGGGGCGCCGCTCCCCCCTGGGGATTGTGGGCCAGAAGGAGCGGGTATTCTTCCGGGAGCGGCTGGCGGCGCTGGGCTTGGGGCTGGAAGACCGGATGGAAAACCCGGTGGGCCTCCTTTCCGGCGGCCAGCGCCAGGCCCTTACCCTGCTGATGGCCACCCTGGTGACCCCCAAGCTCCTGCTGCTGGATGAGCACACCGCCGCCCTGGACCCCGCCACCGCGGAGAAGGTCCAGACCCTCACCAAGGAGATTGCGGCGGAGCGGGGAATCACCTGTATGATGATTACCCACAACATTTCCGCCGCCCTGGAGCTGGGAAACCGCACCCTGATGATGGACCGGGGGCGCATCGTCCTGGAGTTTGCCGGGGCGGAGCGGGCCGGGATGAGCGTTCCCCGCCTGCTGGAGCTTTTTAAGGAGAAGGTCTCGCGGGAGCTGGACAACGACCGGATGCTCCTTTAGAACCTGTATCCACAACCGTCTAACGCCGTCAGGCCGGAGCTTTTTCCGCCCTGCTGCGTTAAAAATCCTTGTAATACACCAAGTATTCCTGCGG
>WSMP01000189.1 GCA_013316495.1 Angelakisella sp. | reverse complement strand
GGGCTTGGGGCTGTTGGGCCGCCGCCACACCCCGGAGGAAAGCGCCCAGGGGGTGGCTCTGGCCCGCAAGGCGGGGTTTTCCAATCTTTCGGTGGACCTGATGCTGGCCACCCCCGGCCAGACGGTGGAAAGGGCCGTCGCCCTGGCGGAGTACGGGGCAGGGCTGGCCCCGGAGCATATCTCCGCCTATCTGCTGAAGATTGAGCCGGGGACCCCCTTCGCCCAAGGGGGGATGGAGGCCCGGTGCCCCGGCCCCGACCAGGCGGCGGATATCTACCTGGCCGTTTGCCGCCGCCTGGAGGAGCTGGGCTACCGCCACTACGAAATCTCCAGCTTTGCAAAGCCGGGGTACGAGAGCCGCCACAACACCGTCTACTGGAGGCTGGGGGAGTACCTAGGCTTTGGTCCCTCGGCGGCCTCCTCCTTCCAGGGACGGCGGTTTCGCGTGCCGGGGGACCTGGCCGCCTTCCTGGCGGCGGGGGACCCCTGGGAGACGGTCCTGGAGGAGGGACCCTCCGGCGGCCTCACCGAATATGTGATGCTCTCCCTGCGCCTGGCGGAGGGGCTGGAGCTTTGCCGCCTGCCGGACTACGGCGGCGACCCGGAGGAGGTCCTTCGCCGGGCGGCTCCGCTGGAAGGGGCGGGGCTTCTCACCATCCAAAAGGGGCATATAGCCCTTACCCAGCGGGGCTTTCTTCTCTCCAACGCCATCATCGCAAAGCTGCTGGAGTGAGGGGATCCGGTGGCACCCGCCACAAAACCCAGCCCAAACCGAGCTGTAAAAAAGACCTGGGTCCCAATCGGGACGCCAGGTCTTTTGGCTTATGGGGTTATGCCTGCTTCAACTGGAGGACCTCCTCCAAAGGAAGGCCAGAAATATCAGCGATTTCCTCCAAAGCGTACCTTCCCAGAAGAAGCATCCGCTTAGCGGTATCAATCATATTCTTCCGCTCGCCTTCTTTTAAGCTCTTTTCCCGCATATCTTCCATCGCCTTACACATGGTGGTCACTCCTTCCTTGCTTTCCTTAAAGAACCTCACCCGCTGGGACAGTTCGTCATAATACATCTTTTCCGGTTCGGGGCAGGCAAAGTCGTGCATCAGCTTTCCCAAAGGGGTTTCATCCCGATAGGCCCCGTTTACATACAGGATATGGGAACCGTCGTCAAATCTCTCGCCGGTTTCCAGGATGCACCTTTGAACCTGGTAAAGAGGCTGGTTCTTCCCCATCACGTCATTTTCGGTGATGAAGATTACGTAAACCTCCGGCAGCTCCTCAAAGTCTGTACCCTTTTCCAAGGAGCTGGAATCCATCATGCTGGCGTTGTACCTGGCCCGCCGTCTTCCGGCTCCCCTGTCCTCCCGCTGCACCTCCACATTGATGCGGCGGCCTTCGCTGTCTGTGGCGACAATATCCAGCTTCACCGAGCGCTTTAGAAGATTTGCCACAAAAACCTGGGTGCGGACATCCAGCACCACCAGGTCCGGCTTGTTGAGGATGATGCGCAGAACAAGCTGGGTGCAGACGGTGTCCTTTTCAAAGCACTTGGTGAGAAAATCGTCGTCCATAAGGCGGAAATTCTTGATTCGCTCCAGGTCCTCCAGATGCTCTTGATTTATTTTTTCTGCAACTGCCAACACCACCACCGCCTTTCCTCCGCCCTTATCTTATCATAAGGGGGACGGTTTTTCAAGCCCGGCACCTCCCCGGATGAAGATGCCCTTGTTTGAATGGGGAAAGTGGTATATGATAGAAATGCCATGTGCAACCGCTGGTTGCGGAAGTTCCAGGGGTAGTTGATAGAGTGCTGCCGGAAATTGCGGTATCCTTTTGGCAGGGAGGTAAAGCAGATGTTAGCAGAGAATCTATACGCGCTCCGGCGGAAAAGCGGGCTTTCCCAGGAGCAGCTTGCGGAAAAAATCGGGGTTTCAAGACAGGCAGTATCCAAATGGGAAGGGGGGCAATCGACCCCGGAGCTGGAAAAGCTCAAGGCGTTAAGCGAGTGCTTTCAAGTTACAATCGACGAGCTTACCGGCAATGAGGCCGTCCCTGCCCCCGGCGGGGCGATAAAAGAGCAGGAGAGCCCAGCCCCCAGCCAAGGGGGAGAGAGGAAAATTGGCGTCTGCCTTTGCATAATCGGGGCGGTTTGCCTTATCCTGTTTGGGGCTTTAACCGTTGCGCACCCGCCGTCTGTGGGGCAGATAAACGAATCCTCGACGGTTACTTTAAACGGAACAGGCATACTGGCCGCCTTGTTTGTGCTGCTGATGCTGCTGGGGCTTGGAATGATTTTCAGGAAAAAATGAAGCTAGGGGGTATTTGCAATGAAGAAAGACACGTGTTTGGCCTATCTCTTTGGCGGGCTTGGGGTGCTGCTTTCAGACGTTATGTGCGCCGCCGTCGCCTACAATTACTGCACGCTCCAGTGGTGCGGGAAATACGCCGGATGCAGCGCCCCGGCGAACACCGCTTTTCTGTTGTGTTTCCCATATGGGATTGGGATTGCTGTTTGCGCTGTTTTGGCTTGGTTTTTTCATAAACGGCGGCGGCAAGCCCTCCTTTAAAGGCCAGGTCTTTGTTCGGCATTAGACTGTGGCAATCGCTTTCACCTAAGCGGGGGAAAAAGTGTGAAAAGGCTGCCTCCAGCCCTAACGGGCCGCTTT
>WSMP01000188.1 GCA_013316495.1 Angelakisella sp. | reverse complement strand
TCAGGGGGGAAAGGCGCTTCTGGTAAAAGCGGATAGGGGCCAGAAGCAGCCGCTCCCGGAGGCCGGCGGAGTTTTGCCGGTCCCCTTCCGGGGGGCTTTGGCGATGGCTCATGGCTTCTCCTGGGGTTTTTCTTTTTTGGGGGAGGGGGCGGTGAGCTTTTTCAACTGGGCGGCCATAGCGGCCCGGACCTGCTGCATCTTTGTCCCGGTGGTCCGGGCCCTTGCCACAAAGATGAAGTCCCAGCCGTAGGGAGCCTCCGGCTCCACTTCCCGCCAGGCGGCGCGGATAAGGCGCTTGGCCCGGTTGCGCTGGACGGCTCCCCCCACTTTCTTGGTGGCGGTGATACCCACCCGCCGCCGCTTTTGCTCCCCGCCCCGGCGGGCGTAGGTGACCAGAAGGGGGGAGACGGCGGACTGCCCCCGGCGGTAAAGCCGGACAAAGTCCCGGTTGTCGTTTAGGATTTGGGCGTTTTTCATCTTCATAGGGGGTTTCCTTCGCTGGTACCAGAGTTTTGGCCCGGTTTTACACGACGCCGGGGCCGGGCGGCCCCCAAAACCCCCGCATAAAAAGATTGCCCACGCTGTGGGCAGGTGGGCAGGTGTTTTTGCGCCGGTTTCTAGGGCAAGGGGTGTTTACAGGGACAGGACCTTGCGGCCTTTGGTCCGGCGGCGGGCCAGGACCTTACGGCCGTTGCTGGTGGACATTCTCTTGCGGAAGCCGTGGACCTTGCTCCGCTGGCGCTTTTTGGGCTGGTAGGTTCTCAGCATTTCTTGTTTCCCTCCTTCTTTGGGGTGATCTCACCTCCCCGGCCTCCCAGCAACGGAAAAACGGGGAAGATACCTTCGCTATTCTGCAATATGTTATTATAACCCAGAGGATAAAGGCCTGTCAAGGCTGGTTTTTCCCCTTCCCCGGTACTTTTTTAAACAACCCCCCTTTTTCTGGTGGAAAACCCCTCCTTTTTTGCCCCTTTCCTTCCTTAATATATAGGGCGAAGAAATCAGCTGTTAAAACTTGAAAAAGAAGGGCTATTGTGGTATACTGTTTTTATATCAATTATCATCCCAGAGGAGTGTGTATAATTCCATGGATTCCTTCCAGGACCTGTTCCAGCTCGCTTGTCAATACTGCCAGCAAAACCTCTCCGAGGTCGCCTACAATCTTTGGATTCGGGACATTGAGCCCCGAACCTTTGACGGCTCGGTGGCCTCTCTTTACGTCACCTCCGAATTTAAAAAGAACATCCTGGAGGAAAAGTATCTTTCCCTCCTGAAGGACGCCTTTGCCTCTGTGGTGGGCTTTGAGGTGGAGGTAAAGCTCCTTTGCCCTGGGGACGGCGCTTCGGCTCCCCAGGGAGCCGCCCCCCAGCAGCAGGAAGAGGAGGAACCGGGGGAGTACGCCTATACCTTTGATACCTTCATTGTGGGGGCCAACAACAAGTTTGCCCACGCCGCCAGCTGGGCGGTTGCCACCAACCCCGCCAACAGCTATAACCCCCTGTTTATTTACGGAAACTCCGGACTGGGGAAGACTCACCTCATCAACGCCATCTGCGAGGAAATCCGGAAAAATTGCCCGGATTTTCACATTATGTATGTAAAGGGAGAGGTCTTTACAAACGAGCTGATTATGGCGATCCGCAACAACACCACCCAGGAGTTCCGGGAAAAGTACCGCCTGGTGGACGTGCTGGCGGTGGACGACGTGCAGTTCATTGGGGGGAAGGAATCCACCCAGGAGGAATTCTTCCACACCTTTAACGAGCTGTACGAGGGGGGCAAGCAGATACTTCTCACCTCCGACCGTCCCCCAAAGGAGATTAAAACCCTGGAAGACCGTCTGCGCACCCGGTTTGAATGGGGACTGCTGGCGGATATCCAGCCGCCGGATTACGAAACCCGTATCGCCATCATCCGCCGGAAGGCGGAGCTGCTCCAAATTGAAATTCCCGATGACGTGGCGGAGTACATCGCCAACCGCCTGAAAAATAACATCCGCCAGCTGGAAGGGGTGGTAAAGCGCCTGAAGGCCCTCCACCAGATGATGGGAACCCCCCCTTCTATCCTCACCGCCCAGTCCTTTATTAAGGAGGTCCTCAACGACCACCAGCCTATCCCCATGACGGTGGAGCGGATCATCAACGAGGTGGCCCGCACCTACAGCGTCTCCGGGGACGATATCCGTTCCGTCAAGCGCAGCAGCGCCATCTCCACCGCCCGGCAGGTGGCTATGTACATCGTCCGGGAGGTGACCCAGATGTCCATGGCCGCCATCGGCGAGGAGTTTGGCAACCGGGACCACTCCACCGTCGTCTACGCCATCCGCCATATTGAAACCCGGATGGAAAAGGACAACCACTTTAAAGAGACGGTGGACGACATCATCAAAAATATCCGGGCTACTTCTTGATGTCTTCTTTTTCTTTTCACGAGAAAAGAAAAAGAAGCAAAAAGAAAAGCGGCAGAAGCTATTAAGACAAACGTGCAGAATCCAAAACTCCAGGCACTCGCCTGCGCCTTTATTAAGGGTAAGGCCAAAGGCCGTGTAGGGCGTGACTCCGGAAAGAAGCAAAAAGAAAAGCGGCAAAAGCTATCAAGACAAACGTGCAGAATCTAAAACTCCAGGCACTCGCCTGCGCTCTTTGGAGGGTTAAGCCCCCAAGGGGGGCG
>WSMP01000187.1 GCA_013316495.1 Angelakisella sp. | reverse complement strand
GTCATGGCCCGGTCTTCCGGGAAGCTGTAGTAGTCCTCCGGGTCCTGGAAGGGGACAAAGCCCGGCAGGTCCTCCGGCGGGGCCAGGAGGAAGACCCGGTCCTCCGTCTCCCTGCCGGGGTTTTCCAGCCGGGTGGGGAGCAGCCGCTTTTGCTCCTCCGGGGAAAAGGCGGCAAAGAAAAAATCCTGGTTCAGCCACCGGCGGAGGGAGCAGTCCGCCCAGGTGGCGGGGCCTCCTTCCCGGTGGTAGGGCTGGCAGTCTAAAATAGTGGCGCTAAGGCAGAGGAGCGCGTTTTCCTCCTCTGCCAGCACCAGCCACTGGATGGGCTCCGGCTGGCTGCCGCTTTGGGGCCAGCGCCCCAGAGTGATAAGGCTTCTTTCCATACCCGGCCTCCTTATTATATTACCTTCCCCGGAAGGAGAAGGCGTAGGCTTCCCGGAGCCAGTCCGGCACCGGCCCCTCCAGCTGGCCGGGGGCGGACAGAAGGACGTGGTGGGTCCACCGGTTGGGGGCGGCCTCGGTTTTCACCGCTACGCGGGGGTGCTCCACCGGGTGGTCCAGGCCAAAGGTGAGGATGAGGCACTCCTTGGGCCAGTCCTTTCGCCGCCGGTAGGGGAAGGAGAGGAAAGCGAAGCCGTATTTGGTGCGGAAGGTGATTTGGGTCTTGCTGTACCGGAGATCCACCTCCGGCCCCAGGGAAAGGAGGAAGGCGGCGGCCTCCTCCCAGATGGGCACCGCCCAGGGCGCCCCGGCAAAGAAGGCGGCGGCCTCCGGGGTGTAAATCTTTTCCATCTGTTGGGGGGAAGCTGTCATCCCTTTCTCCTCCTTGCGTTATGTCATTTCCCGGAGAATCTCCCCCAGGGAATCCTCCACCCGGTGGCAGATGCGGTTCCCGCGGGCTTTCACCGGGTCGGGGGCGGTGTCCATCACAAAGGCAAGCCCCGCCTCTTCCAGCATCTCCACATCGTTGTAATTATCCCCGAAGACGACGATTTCTTCTTTGGAAAATCCGAAGGCCTCCCGGACCGCCTGGATGCCCAGGCCCTTGTGCCCGGTGGTGAAGTCCAGCCATTCCCGGCCGGAGACCGCCGTCTTGAAGCGCCCCTGCCACCGCTGGCAAAGGTCCTCCACCACCTGGGGGTTCAGGCCGTCGGCCATGCAGAGGGAGATTTTCAGAATGGGGTCGCAGATGTCCTCCGGGTCTCTGGTGGTGCAGAGGGTCATATCCCAGCGGTTGAGGGCCATATCCAGGTAGCGGAGGGTTTTGGGGAGCAGCCAATAGGTTTGGGGGGCGCTTACCAGCACCTCGCAGTCCTCCCCCATGGCCAGGATTTCCCGAATCAGTTCCAGGGCCGCTTCCCGCTCCAGTTCTTTTTGGAAGAGGGTGCGGCCCTTGTAGGTGACAAGGCAGCCGTTTTCCCCCAGCAGCACCATCTCTTGGGAGAGGGGCCAGAAGATGCGGTGGAGATTGGGGCACTGGCGGCCGCTGGCGGCGGCGAAGAGCACCCCCTTTTGCTGGAGGGCCCTAATCAGCTCCATTGCCTCCGGACTGGGGCGCTGGGCGCTGCCTTGCAGAAGAGTACCGTCTAAATCACTGGCAATCAATTTTATCATTCACTCTCATCCTCCCGGCGTGCCGCCGGAGTGCCTCCGGTGTCTCGCCCTACTCGCCCCCTTTGGGGGCTTAACCTTTTCAAACGGCGTAAGCGAGTGCCTGGAGTTTTGGATCCTGCACCCATCTCTTGTTCGCCCTTGCCGTTCTTCTTTTTGCTTCTTTTTCTTCTTTCGCAAGAAGAAAAAGAAGAGACCCCCTTACCGGGAAGCAGCCTTAACGATGGCGGCGAAGTCGGGGGCCTTCAGGGAGGCGCCGCCGATGAGGCCGCCGTCCACGTCGGGCTGGTCCAGCAGCTCCTCGGCGTTTTTGGCGTTCATGCTGCCGCCGTACTGGATGGTGACGCCGTCGGCGGCTTCCTTATCGTAGAGCTTTTCCACCACGGTGCGGATGTAGTGGTTCACCTCGTTCGCCTGGGCGGCGGTGGCGGTTTTGCCGGTGCCGATGGCCCAAACCGGCTCGTAGGCCAGGATGATGCGCCCCAGCTCCTCCCTGGAGACGCCCCCCAGGGCCGCCTTGGTCTGCATTCCCACAATCTCCTCGGTGATGCCGGCCTCCCGCTGCTCCAGCAGCTCGCCGATGCAGAGAATCACCGTGAGCCCGGCGTCCAGGGCGGCGCGGACCCGCTTCTGGACGGTGACGTCGGTCTCCCCAAAATACTGGCGGCGCTCCGAATGGCCGATGACCACGTACTCCACCCCCAGCTCCTTGAGCATCGGGGCGGAAATCTCCCCGGTGAAGGCGCCGGATTCCGCCCAGTGGCAGTTTTCCGCGCCCACCGCGATGTTGGTGCCGGCGGTGGCCGCCAGGGCGGTTTCCAGGTTGGTGTAGGGGACGCAGATAACCACGCCGCAGTCCGCGTCCTTCACCAGGGGCAGCAGCTCCTGGATGAGGGCCTTGGCCTCGGGACGGGTCTTGTTCATCTTCCAGTTTCCGGCGATGACCGCTTTGCGCAGGTTCTTGTTCATAGTGTACGCTCCTTTTCTGTCGTCAGATAGTTACTTGATCTCAGGCCCGTCCTGGTAAGAGGGCGGGTCCTGGGGGATCGGCGGTTGGTCTTGGGG
>WSMP01000186.1 GCA_013316495.1 Angelakisella sp. | reverse complement strand
GGAAAGGGGGGAGCGCAATGGTTACATATGGTGAGCTGTTTCAGTTTTGCCTGGTCATCATCGGCGTTATCAGCCTATGTCTTACATTTGCTGGCAAAAAGAAATAACCGCCCTGCCCTAACAAGCGCGGTTATTTCTTAACTGTCGCCTAGGGGGCTAACCGTCTACCGGCAGTGCCTCCTAATGGTTTTATTATAGCAGGCTTTGGCCGAAGTTGCAAGAGGGAGGAGCACCCAAATGGTGCTTCTCCCCTTCTATTTTGTCCAAAAACTTCCATTTTCTAGTAATATCCCCATAGAAAAACGCGTTTTCTTGAAGATATTACAAACTGTAATTAAAACCCTTGCAATTAGTTACAAGATGTAATAGAATGAGCATGGACGAGGGAGATGGAGAGCCCCCGGCCAACAAAGATTAAAATTGTAAAAATGGAGGAAAACACACATGAAAAAGGTTCTCGCACTTGTGCTGGCCGTCATGATGCTGGCCACTGTGGCGTTTGCCGCCGATGCCACGGTTGATAAGGACCTCACCGGCAGTAATGAAAAGGTCAAGGGTTCTTGGCTCCCTGGCGATACCATCAAAATCACCGACTCCGGTTTCGTTACCGAGTTCTCCAATGATTTTGTTCTTTGGGCTGATAAGGCGAACTCTACCAAGACCCCTGTCAAAGCTTTCAACAACACCAACTATACCATTACCGGCGTGAAGTACACTGAGGGCAAGGCTCTGGTTGCTAGTGTGAAGCTCAGCGATGCGAATGACCGCATTGAGATCGTGCTGAACAGTGATTACAGCAATACCAATAAAAAGGCTCTGGATCTGACCTTCACCATGAAGGGCAAGAAGGTTGGCAAAGCTGATAAGGCCCCCAACTTTACCATTCGGGTCGTTGGTACTGTTGGTTACGCCCTGGAGGAGAGCACTCTCTATCTGAACAAGGATGGCGATGTGGTTCTTCCCAAGGATGTTACGGTAAATGGTACTGCTGTCATAGGTTTTGCTAAGGAGAAACTCTACAAAGTGAAGGATTCTGGTGATGTCAACTATGGCACCCTGGAATTCACTGCTGAGGATGGCGACACCGATGTGGAAGTCCGCGTGTACGATGGCGACAAGCTGTACCTGTACAACAACGTGGACGCCGACAGCGACATCCTGAAGAAGTATGCCGACGAGGACGCCGACATCACCTTCCTGAACTTCCCTGGCAAGCCCACCTTTAACGCCACTGCCACCGTCCGCTTCTACAAGGAAGAGGGCACCTACATCTACGAGCTGAAGGATGGCAACCTGACTGCTATCACCGCCGAGGCTGCTTCTGCCGGCGCTGCTGGCCAGACTGCCGGCAAGGTGAAGTGGGACGAGGATGAGGGCTGCTACATCCTGAAGACCCGCACCCTGGGCAACTATGTCTTCTCCGATGTCGCTCTGCCCCTTGACGCTGTGGACAACACCACTGATACCCCTGTCACCAACCCCGACACCGGCGCTAACGACGTTGTTGGCATCGCCACCGCTCTGGCCGCTGTCGCTCTGGTCTCCGCCGCCGCTGTCTCCCTGAAGAAATAAGTCTTACCCGGACTTACTTCCCACAAGGAACTAGGCCAAAAGGCTGGAATAAGCACCCCGCCTCCCGTTCTCCGGGGGGGCGGGGTGTTCCTAAAAAAGGAGTTTTTTATGCTGGGAGAACGCCTGACAAAACTGCGGCAGGAAAAGCACCTGTCCCAGCGGGAGCTGGGGGAGATCATCCTGGTAAGCGGATACACCATCTCCGCCTACGAGCTGGGCCGCAGCGACCCCAACGATGAGATTAAGCGGCGGCTGGCGGAGTTCTTCGATGTATCGCTGGATTACCTTATCGGCCTTATTGACGAGCCCTTTTCCTACCGCCGGGACGCCAACGTGGTGATGCTGCCCCGGAACTTCACCGAGGGCCAGAAGGAAACCCTGCGGGCCTTCCTATCCGCCCTGGAAACCCAGGACTGGGCTGTGGTCTAAGCACCAATACATACAGGCAGCTGGGGCTTGCGAGTACCCCCCGCCGCCGCAATCCCCAGGCAGTTGCTCCACCAGCCGCCTGGGGCACGGGAGCAGAACACCCTTTTGGGTGCTCTGCTTTTCGTGTTGGATGGGATAGGGCTGCTGATAACCAAAAAAGAGCCCCCGGCCTGGGATTTTCCCACAAGGCAGAGGGCCCTTTATTTAGCCTCCCGCCAGCCAGACGGTGAGGTTGATGATATGAGGGAACACGGTGACCACCAAAATCATCCGGAGGATTTGGATGAAGGAAACCTCCGGGTTATCCACCCCCATATCGGAGGAGATAAGAGCCATATCCGAGGCCCCCGCCGGGGTGGAAATAAGCATCGCCTCCACGCGGGTCAGGTGGGTAAGCCGGGGCAGGAGGCGGCCCATAAGGAAGCAGTTGAGGGCGTAGCCGGCGATGAGAACCAGGGCCGGCACCAGGAGGTATTTCAGCTGGAGAAGCTCCTGGCGGCCAAAGCAGGAGCCTACATAACACCCGGTAAGGACCTGGGCCACCCGCTTAAGCCAGCGGGGAATGCAGCCCTTGCCAGTGGTGAGCTTGAGGACCAGGACGCTGACGGTGGAAAACAGGATGGTTCCGGCGGGGATGCCCAGCGCCTTCCCCAGCACCCCGAAGAGGATGCCCACCACCATGGTAAGCAGCACCTCCTGGGCGCGGGCTGGGGT
>WSMP01000185.1 GCA_013316495.1 Angelakisella sp. | reverse complement strand
GCTGAGGTAATGCCCCTTCGCCATCATCAACGCCGACGACTATTACGGCCCCGCCGCCTACAAAGAGATTTACGACTATCTTTCCAGCCACCAGGACGGGGAGCTTTACGAGTATGTTATGGTGGGATATCTGCTGAAAAACACGGTGAGTGAAAACGGCACCGTGGCCCGCGGCGTCTGTGAGGAGACGGAGGAGCATTACCTCAGCTGCGTCACCGAGCGCACCAAGATCCGGCAGGGACCGCCCCTGGCCTACACCGAGGACGACGGCCAGAGCTGGACAGTTCTGCCGGATGACACCATTGTTTCCCTGAATATGTGGGGCTTTACCCGGAGCTTTTTGGACGAGGCCGCGGCGGGCTTCCCCGCCTTCCTGGACAAGACCCTGGCGGAAAATCCCCTGAAGGGGGAGTACTTCCTGCCCAGCGTGGTAAGCCGTCTCATCGAGGGAGGCAAGGCCAGGGTGAAGGTGCTGCGCAGCGAGGACAAATGGTACGGCGTCACCTACCGGGAGGATAAGCCCACGGTGGTGGCGGCTATTGCGGAGAAGACCCGGAACGGGCTGTATCCCGACCGGCTTTGGGAGGTGTAAAGGATGTCGATTGCTGCCGAGGAGACCTTGCAGGAGGTTCTGTCCGCCTTCGATTTTGGCGCCCCGGTGGTGGGGGCCGTCCGGTACGGGGAGGGACACATTAACGACACCTTCTGCGTCCACACCCAGCCCGCCGACCGGGCCTGCCGCCGCTTTATCCTCCAGCGGATGAGCGCCGCCGCCTTTAAGCGGCCGGACCAGCTGATGGAGAATATCATCGGCGTCACCGATTACTTAGGCCGCCAGGTCCAAAAGGCTGGCGGCGACCGCAGCCGGGAGGCCCTGGAGGTGCTGCGCCCCAAAAACGGCCAGCCCTATTACACCGATAGCCAGGGAGGGGCCTGGCGGCTCTATCCCTTTGTGGAGGACACCATCTGCTACCAGTCGGCCCAGACGCCGGAGCTTTTTGCCGCTTCCGGCCGTGCCTTCGGCCGGTTCCAGCAGCTGCTGGGGGATTACCCGGCGGCCTCCCTCCACGAAACCATCCCCCATTTCCATGACACCGAGGATCGGCTGCGGAAGCTGAAGGAAGCCGTGGCAGCGGACAAGCTGGGCCGGGTAAAGGACTGCCAGGCGGAAATCGACTTCTGCCTCCAGCGGGAGGCGGACTGCTCGGTGGCCCTTTCCGCCATGCGGGAGGGAAAAATCCCCCTGCGGGTGACCCACAACGACACCAAACTGAACAATGTCCTGATGGACAAGGACACCGGCGAGGGCCTTTGCATCATCGACCTGGACACCGTCATGCCCGGTCTTGCCATCAACGACTTTGGGGATTCCATCCGTTTTGGAGCCAATCATTCCGCCGAGGACGAGACCGATCTTTCCAAGGTGAACCTGGATGTGGAGCTCTTTGCCGCCTACACCGCCGCCTTCCTGGAAGGGGCGGGGGGAAGCCTCACCGATGCCGAAATTGACCTGCTGCCCTGGGGAGCCAAGTTGATGACCCTGGAATGCGGCATCCGTTTCCTCACCGATTACCTGGTGGGGGATGAATACTTCCACATCAGCCGGGAGGGCCAGAACCTGGACCGCTGCCGCACCCAGTTTAAGCTGGTGGCAGATATGGAGGCCCATTGGCAGGAGCTTTGTGATATCGTCGGACAGTACCAGAAGGGATAGTCCTGGAAGGGAACAAGATTTTTCAGGGGGCCCCCTGAAACGCTTTACGGAGTAAAGCGTTGAGGCCTCTTACTCATTGCGGAGGTGACACTTCTGGATATACTCTTCGATGAAGAGCGGCTTTTGCAGCTGGTTACCAACCTCTATGTCCTTACAGGCATCACCGCCAACATCCTGGACCCCCAGGGGGAGGATATTCACCTCTTTAAGGACCACCCGCCCTTCTGCCGGGCGGTAAACGGCCTGCCAGAGGGACACCGGCGGTGTGTCCGCTGCGATATGTGGAAGGTGAAGAACTACACCGCCGAAAAGGGGTTCCAGTTCTACCGCTGCCACGCTGGCATCTGCGAGGCGGTGATGCCCCTCTACGATAAGCAGCAGCCCCTGGCCTACCTGGTCTTTGGCTGTTTTCTGGATGATTCCCCCCTGGAGGAGCAGTGGGAGCGCACCCGCTCCCGGATGGACTGGTGGCCTGGGGGGGCGGAGGAGCTGCGGGAGGCGTTTTTCCAGTTCCGCCAGTACACTCCCCAGCAGCTCCAGGCCTACTCGGAGACGCTGGAGGCCCTTTCCGCCTACATCCGCCTAAAGGGGATGATTCTGCGTACCGAGCAGACCGATCTGCGCAAGCTGGAGCTTTACCTGGACCAGCACTATATGGAGAAGCTCTCCCTGGCGTCGGTGGCGAAGGAGCTGCACATCGGCCGCACCAAGCTGTGCAGCCTGGCCAAGGAGCTTTCCGGCGGGCACACCCTTTCCTGGCTCATCGCCCAACGGCGCATCGACGCTGCAAAGCTCCTGCTGCTGCAAAGCAGCTCCACCGTTTCCGCTGTGGCGGAGGCGGTGGGAATCAGCGACTACAACTATTTTTCCAAAATTTTCCGCTCGGTAACAGGGACCACCCCCAGCGCCTTCCGGAAGAGCGCCAAAACCAGCCGGGAACGGCCGGAAAAAGGGGAGGATCTGTAGTGGCGCGAACTCCGGGATATACATTCATTCCGGAGTTCGTACGATTTTACTATGTTCCGGACTTTAGAGCCT
>WSMP01000184.1 GCA_013316495.1 Angelakisella sp. | reverse complement strand
CCCCAGATCATCCTGAAGGGGGCGGACTGGTTCGCCTCCATGGGCACCGAAAAATCCAAGGGCACCAAGGTTTTCGCCCTGGGGGGCAAAATCCACAACACCGGCCTGGTGGAGGTCCCCATGGGCACCACCCTGCGGGAGATTGTGGAGGAGATCGGCGGCGGTATCCCGAACGGCAAGAAGTTCAAGGCCGCCCAGACCGGCGGGCCCTCCGGCGGCTGCATCCCCGCCCAGTACCTGGATATTCCGGTGGATTACGACAATCTCATCGAAATAGGCTCCATGATGGGCTCCGGCGGTCTTATCGTTATGGACGAGGACACCTGCATGGTGGACATCGCCAAGTTCTTCCTGGAGTTCACCGTGGACGAGAGCTGCGGCAAGTGCACCCCCTGCCGCATCGGCACCAAGCGCCTCTACGAGCTGTTGGATAAAATCACCAAGGGCAAGGCCACCATGGACGACCTTGACAAGCTGGAGACCCTCTGCTACCACATCAAGGAAAACGCCCTCTGCGGCCTGGGACAGACCGCCCCCAACCCGGTGCTTTCCACCCTTAAATACTTCCGGGACGAGTACATCGCCCACATCCAGGAAAAGCGCTGCCCCGCCGGCGTCTGCAAGAGCCTCCTCACCATCCAAATCCTGCCGGAGAAGTGCAAGGGCTGCACCCTCTGCGCCCGGAACTGCCCCACCGGGGCCATCACCGGCAAGGTGAAGGAAGCCCATGTCATCGACAGCGAAAAGTGCGTCAAGTGCGGCGTCTGCATCGAAAAGTGCCGCTTCGGGGCCATTGTGAAGAAGTAAGGGAGGAGGCTGTGTAATGAAACTGGTAAACTTAAAGATTAACGGCCTTCCGGTCACCGTCCCGGAGGGCACCACCATCCTGGAGGCTGCCCGGAAGCTGGCCATTGATATCCCCACCCTGTGTTTTTTGAAGGACATTAACGAGATTGGCGCCTGCCGCATCTGCGTGGTGGAGGTAAAGGGCCTCAAGAACCTGGTGGCCTCCTGTGTCTACCCGGTGGCGGAGGGGATGGAGGTGCTGACCAACTCCAAGCGGGTCTTCGCCTCCCGCAAGATTGATTTGGAGCTGATCCTTTCCACCCACAAGAAGAAGTGCCTTTCCTGCGTGCGCAGCGGCAACTGCGAGCTGCAAAAGCTCTGCAAGGACTTCCGGGTCTACGACGAGGACGTCTACGCCGGGGAAAACCCCCAGCACGACTTTGACGACACCGCAAAGCATATGTTCCGGGACAACGACAAGTGCGTCCTCTGCCGCCGGTGCGTGGCCGCCTGCCAGAAGTGGCAGTCGGTGGGGGTGATTGGCCCCAACGACCGGGGCTTTGCCACCCACATCGGCTGCGCCTTTGAGCAGAACCTGGGGGATGTGGCCTGCGTCTCCTGCGGGCAGTGCATCGTGGTCTGCCCCACCGGGGCCATCGCCGAAAAGGACAATACCAAGGACGTCTGGCGCGCCCTCTCCGACCCCCATAAGCACGTGGTGGTCCAGACCGCCCCCTCCATCCGGGTCACCCTGGGGGAAGCCTTCGATCTGCCCATCGGCACCAACGTCAAGGGCAAGATGGTCTCCGCCCTGCGCCGCCTGGGCTTCGACGCCGTCTTTGACACCGACCTGGCCGCCGATATGACCATTGTGGAGGAGGCCAACGAGCTGGTGGAGCGGCTGAAGAAGGGGGGCACCCTGCCCATGATCACCTCCTGCTCCCCCGGCTGGGTCAACTACTGCGAGCATTATTACCCGGAGTTTGTGGAAAACCTTTCCAGCTGCAAATCCCCCCAGCAGATGTTCGGCGCCCTCACCAAGACCTGGTACGCCAAGCGGATGGGCCTGGACCCCAAGGACATCTTTGTGGTGGGCATTATGCCCTGTACCGCCAAGAAGTTCGAGGTGGCGCGGGAGGACGAGGCGGCAGCTGGCGTCCCCGATGTGGACGTGGCCCTTACCACCCGCGAGCTGGCCCGGATGATCGACCGGGCGGGCATCAACTTTGCGGAGCTGCCCGACGAGGAGTTTGATTCCCCCATGGGCGAATCCACCGGCGCGGCGGCCATCTTTGGCGCCACCGGCGGCGTTATGGAGGCAGCCCTGCGCACCGCCGCTTCGTGGCTCACCGGCAGCGACGGGGCTCCGGTGGACTTTGTGGAGGTCCGGGGGGTAGAAGGGGTGAAGGAAGCCACCTACCAGGTGGGGGACCTGACCCTGAACGTGGCGGTAGCCAGCGGCCTTGCCAACGCCAAGCGCCTTTTGGACAGCGTCAAGAGCGGAGAGAAGACCTACCACTTTATTGAGATTATGGGCTGCCCCGGCGGCTGCGTCAACGGCGGCGGCCAGCCGGTGCAGCCGGCCCGGATCCGCAACTGGGTGGACCTGAAGAGCCTCCGGGCGGCGGCCCTTTACCAGGAGGACAAGGACCTGCCTCTGCGCAAATCCCACGAGAACCCCACCCTCCAGCAGATTTATAAGGAATTCCTCAAGAGCCCTGGCAGCCACGTGGCCCACCAGGTGCTGCACACCTCCTACCGCAAGCTGGACCGCTTCCACCAGGGGAAAGCGTGACCCTTTAGCCTTCAAAAGCCGGGGCGAAAGCCCCGGCTTTTGGCAATTTGAACTGCCGCCCAGCCTGTCTTCTTTTTCTTCTTACGAAAGAAGAAAAAGAAGCAAAAAGAAGAACGGCCGGGGTGCCCCCGGCGTCTCGCCCTACCCGGCCCTAAGGGGCCTTAACCCTTCG
>WSMP01000183.1 GCA_013316495.1 Angelakisella sp. | reverse complement strand
GGCCAAAGCGGCAGAGCCAGAGCTTTGCCAGGATGGAGAGGGAGAGCACCAGAATATTTAGCACGTTCAGGATAGCGTGGGAGAGGTAATCGCAGTATTCATTGAGGGCGGAAACCGCCAGCAGGTCGTTTTGATTCGCCAGGTCGATGATATGGACCAAGGAAACGGCGGCGGGGTCCTTGATTCGGGTATCCGGGTAGAGGGGGGTAAGGATTCTTTCAATAATGGGGTCATTGCTGAGGTTCAGGAACATGACCACATTTTTCATAACCCCGTTCTTCTCGAAGGAAGAGCGGAAGTAATCGGCCACGTCGTTTTTGACGCCCATGGCGGCAAAGACCACGCAGAACTTGGAATCCGGGTCCTCCTTGCCATCCTTGGTGATTTGGGCCTGGCTGACAATCTGCACCGCCAGCTTGTTGTGGTTCATGCCGGAGCCGGAGAAGATGGGGAGCTTCTGGCCCCGGATGAGGGTCACCAGCGCGTCGATGGAGGAAATGCCGGTGCGGATGTAGTTGCGGGGGTAGGTACGGGAAACGGGGTTAATGGGCTGGCCGTTAATGTCCCGGTGGACCTCGGCGAAAACCTCCCCCAGCCCGTCGATGGGCTTACCGCTGCCGCTGAAGACCCGGCCCAGCACCTCCGGGGAAAGGGCCATCTCCATGGGGTGGCCCAGGAGGCGGGTGCGGGTGTTGGTTAGGGAAAGGCCGGTGGTGCCTTCAAAAACCTGGATCACCGCCTTGTCCCCCTCCAGGCTGACGATACGGCCATCCCGGATGGTGCCGTCCTCCAGCTCCAGATGGACCATCTCCTCAAAGCTGGCGTTCTGGACGTGGTCCAGCACCACCAGAGGGCCGTTTATCTCCTTGAGGCCTACAAACTGTAC
Source organism: Angelakisella sp. (assembly GCA_013316495.1). Classification (GTDB taxonomy): domain Bacteria; phylum Bacillota; class Clostridia; order Oscillospirales; family Ruminococcaceae; genus Angelakisella. The sequence continues at coordinate 1,874 of WSMP01000183.1, read as the reverse complement.
GCTCATTTTGCCTGGCCCTCCTTTCTTATATTTCTTGCTGGGCAGCGTCCTGGCCCTCTGGGATGTACACCTTTGCCAGGTTCAGCTCAATCTCCCGCCGGTACTCGTCGAACATTTCCAGCTTGTCGTTGGGAATGTCGTACTTCATCTTAATAAGCAGGTCAAAAAGCCCGGTTTCCAGAATGCTGCTAATAGGCGCCCCCCTGCTTACCAGCTCCTTGGCCTTGTCGTAAAGGTAGAGGGTGACGTCCATCATCCGAAGCTGCTTTTCCATGGGGACGTAGGTATCGTCCTTGTGGTAGGCGTTCTGCTGGAGGAGGCCCACCCGAATCACCCGGCAGGTCTCGATAACCAGCTTTTGGTCGTCCGGCAGCACGTCGGAGCCGATGAGCTTTACAATCTCCATCAGCTTTTCCTCCTCGTGGAGGAGGCTCACCAGCCGCTGGCGCTTGCGGGTGAAGGTGGGGTCCACGTTCTCCCGGTACCAGACGCGCAGGTCGTCCAGGTACTCGCTGTAGCTGTTGATCCAGTTGATGGCGGGGTAGTGACGGGCGTAGGCCAGGGACTTATCCAATGCCCAGAAGCAACGGACAAACCGCTTGGTGTTCTGGGTCACCGGCTCCGAAAAGTCGGAGCCCTGGGGGCTGACGGCGCCGATAATGGTCACCGAGCCCTCGGACCCGGAGAGGGTGTTCATATACCCGGCCCGCTCATAGAAGCCGGAAAGGCGGCTGGGCAGGTAGGCGGGGAAGCCCTCCTCGGCGGGCATCTCCTCCAAACGGCCGGAGATTTCCCGCAGGGCCTCCGCCCAACGGCTGGTGGAGTCCGCCATGATAGCCACATGGTAGCCCATGTCCCGGTAGTATTCCGCCAGGGTGATGCCGGTGTAGATGGAGGCCTCGCGGGCCGCCACCGGCATGTTGGAGGTGTTGGCAATAAGCACCGTGCGGTCGGTGAGGGCCTTGCCGGACTTGGGGTCCACCAGATGGCTGAACTCCTCCAGCACCTGGGTCATCTCGTTGCCGCGCTCGCCGCAGCCGATGTAAACGATAATATCCGCATCGCACCATTTGGCCAGCTGGTGCTGGGTCATGGTCTTGCCGGTGCCGAAGCCGCCGGGCACCGCCGCGGTGCCGCCCTTGGCGATGGGGAAAAGGGTGTCGATCACCCGCTGCCCGGTAATAAGGGGCCGGGTGATGGGCAAGCGCCGGGCCACCGGCCGGGGGGTGCGGATGGGCCACTTCTGGATGAGGGAGAGGGTGTGCTCCTTCCCCTCCTCATCGGTGAGCTTCACCAGGGGGGCTTCGATGTTGTAGGCGCCGTCCGGGGCGCACCAGGTAATGGTGCCGGAAAGCTCCGGATGGATAAGGGCCTTATGGGTGATGAGGCTGGTCTCCGGGCAGGAGGCATAAACCTGGCCGCCCTTTACCGTGTCCCCCGGCTTCACCGCCAGGGTCACCTCCCATTTCTTTTCCCGGTCCAGGGCGGAAACATCCCCGCCTTCAGAGATAAAGGCGCCGGAAAGGGCCTCCATCTCCCGCAGGGGGCGCTGGATGCCGTCAAAGATATTGGAAAGGATGCCGGGAGCCAGAGTGGCGCAGATGGGGGATCCGGTGGGTTCCACCGGTTCGCCGGGGCGCAGCCCGGTGGTGCTTTCATACACCTGGATGGTGGTGATGCTGTCGCTGATGGAGATAACCTCCCCCACCAGGCGCTTTTGGCCCACCAGAACCATCTCCTGCATGGAAAAGTCCTTGGAATCCCGCACCGTCACCACCGGTCCGTTGATGGAATGGATTGCATTATGATTCATCTTTTCACCGCCGTTTCCCCGCGCCAGCCGGCACCTTCCGGCTGGGCGGTGTGGTTAGGGG
>WSMP01000182.1 GCA_013316495.1 Angelakisella sp. | reverse complement strand
TGGGGACGCCGGACTTTGCCGTCCCCTGCCTGGAGCGAATCATCCGGGAGGGCTACACCGTCTCCGGGGTCTTCACCCAGCCGGATAAGCCGGTGGGCCGCCACCAGACCCTGACCCCGCCCCCGGTTAAAAAGCTGGCCTTGGAGCAGGGCATCCCGGTGTACCAGCCGGCAAAGCTCCGGGACGGGACGGCCCTGGAGCTGCTGCGGGGGCTGGCCCCGGACCTCATTGTGGTGGTGGCCTACGGGCGCATCCTCCCCAACGATATCCTGGACTGCCCGCCCCTTGGGTGCATCAACGTCCACGGCAGCATCCTGCCCAAATACCGGGGGGCCGCCCCCATCCAGTGGACTGTTCTGAACGGGGATAAAACCGCCGGGGTCACCACCATGTTCATGGCGGAGGAGCTGGACGCCGGGGACACCATCCTCACCCTCACCACCCCGGTGTGGGAAAACGAGACCAGCGGGGAGCTGTATAAGCGACTGGCCCCCCTGGGGGCGGACTGCCTTGCCCAGACTCTGGAGCTTTTCGCCCAGGGTCGGCCGGTGCCCCGGACCCCCCAGGAGCACAGCCGTATGAGCCTTGCCCCCATGCTGGAAAAATCCATGGGGGAGCTGGATTTTACAGGCAGCGCCACAGCGCTGCATAATCGCATCCGGGGGCTGAACCCATGGCCCTGCGCCTGGACCACCGTGGGGGGAAAGCGGCTGAAGGTGCTGCGCAGCGTGGTAGCGGAGCGGCTGGGGAGCCAGGGGAAGCCGGGGGAGGTTTTGTCCCACCCCGGAGATGAATTTGTGGTGGCCTGCGGCCAGGGCTCCCTTGTCCTCACCGAGGTGCAGCTGGAGGGGAAGAAGGCGATGGCCGGAGCCACCTATCTGGCGGGAGCCCGGCTTTCCGGCGAGCTGTTGGGCTGATCCTTCAGGCCAATCCGGGGCGTTGCCAGCCCTAACGGGCCGCTTTGCGTCCCTTCGGGCACGTGGGCTGCGCCCAATCCCCCGCTTCCTTTTCTTCTTGCGAAAGAAGAAAAGGAAGCGAAAAGAAGAACGGCCAAACCTCTTGATAGCGAAGCTAAAGAATTGAAAGTTTCGGGTATTCTCTGAAAAGGTCCAGTCTCCGCGGGCAGAAAGAAAAGAAAATCTACAGCCTGTTCACAGGGAAATCATAAATGGCGGGTATACTGGTAGAGAAAAGGAGGAGCTCTATATGCTCGGTTATTATTACGGTTTTGATCTCACCTATATCGTCCTGGTGCTGCCCGCCATTCTTTTGGGCTTTTGGGCCCAGATGCGGGTACAGTCCACCTATGCCCGGTACTCCCAGGTTCGGGCGGGGCGGGGAATCACCGCCGACCAGGCGGCCCGGTTCATCCTGGACCAGAACGGCCTGCGGGATGTGCCCATCCAGCGGGTCAGCGGCTCCCTCACCGACCATTACGACCCCAGGGAGCGGGTGGTGCGCCTCTCCGATTCGGTGTACGGCAGCCCCTCCATCGCCGCCATCGGGGTGGCGGCCCACGAGGTGGGCCACGCGGTGCAGCACGCAGAAGGGTACGCCCCCATGAGGCTGCGCAGCGCCATCGTCTCGGTAACCAACATCGGTTCCACCCTCTCCATCCCCCTGGTGCTGCTGGGGATGGTGCTGAATTTCTCCGGCCTGGCGATGCTGGGGGTGGCCCTCTTCGGTCTGGTGGCCTTTTTCCAGCTGGTGACCCTGCCGGTGGAGTTTAACGCCAGCCACCGGGCCCTGGCCACCCTGGAAAGCCGGGATATCCTCAGCATGGAGGAGATGCAGGGGGCCAAACGTGTCCTCACCGCCGCCGCCCTCACCTATGTGGCGGCGCTGATTCAGTCCCTGGCCCAGCTGCTGCGGCTGATGATACTGGTGGGCGGACGGCGGAGAAACGACTGAACAAGCTGTCCGGCAAGGGGTGCCTGCGCCATCCACCGCTCTCAAAACATACCGGTGGCATATTTTTGATGGGCAGCCCGTGTGACCTCAATTGCGATGAGGGGGGAAGGATAGATGAACGCGCGGCAGACAGCGGCGGCCGCCCTCCTGGCAGTGGAGCAGGAGGGAAGTTATTCCAACCTGGTGCTGGAGCCCTGGTTCCGGCGGGAAAATCTTTCCCCCCAGGACCGGGCTTTTTGTTCTGCCCTCTTTTATGGGGTGCTGGAGCGGCGCATCACCCTGGACTGGGTGCTGGACCGCTATAGCCGCACCCCGGTGCGCAAGCTGGAGCCGGAGATCCGGGCGGCCCTGCGCCTGGGCGCCCTCCAGCTCACCGCCTTCTCCTCGGTGCCGGCGGCAGCCGCCGTCAGCGAAAGCGTGGAGGTGGTAAGGGCCCTGGGGAAGGGGAAGGCGGCGGGGCTCGTCAACGGGGTATTGCGGGCTATGCTCCGGGGGAACTGTGCCGCGCCGCCCCCCAAGGACAAGCTCACCGCCCTTTCGGTGGCCTATTCCGTCCCGGCCCCCCTTATTCAGCTGTGGCGCAGGAGCTACGGCCACGATACCGCCCTGGAGATACTGGGGGGGACCAGGGGCCCCGCTCCCATCTTTGCGCGGGTGAACACGGTGAAAATCACCACCGCCGCCCTCCGGGAGCGGCTGGCCTCGGAGGGCACCGCCAGCGAGCTTATACCGGGGGTGAAGGACGCACTCCGCCTTGTGGACCCTGGCGCGGTGGGGGAAAGTCCCGCTTTCCGGGAGGGGCTGTTCCACATCCAGGATATCTCCAGCCAGCTTTGCACCGCCGCCCTGG
>WSMP01000181.1 GCA_013316495.1 Angelakisella sp. | reverse complement strand
CTGCGCCTGGCAAAAAGATCCCTTGCCATCCGCCGCGCGTCCAGATACTAAACAGCTTCTAAAGGAAAAAGACCGCCCGGCTAAGGGCGGCCTTTTTTGCAGGTTCGGGACGGGTGCTTCGGCTCAATCGTCCACTTGGTATTCCAGGATAGCGCCGGTGGCGCCGTCAATGGTGTATTCGTACTCCAGGTGGCCGTAGTCAAACTCCACATCGTATTCCAAGCGGCCGTCGTCGTAGTCCCGCTCCACCTTCAGCTTGTAGACCTGGGATTCGCTGAGCCCGGCGTGCTTCAGGGCGGCGGCTTTGGCTCCGGCCTGGCCGATGTCCCCGCTGGAGGGGCTGGCGTTTTGGTGGACGTCCTTTTCAAACTCCAGCACCCCGCCGGAGCTTCCGTCGATGGTGTACTGGTATTCGGTGGAGCCCTGCCAAAAGTCCACGTCGTATTCCAGACGGCCGTCGTCATAATCCTTTTTCACCACCAGGGCGGTGACCTGGGATTCGCTGAGACTAGCGTGCTTCAGGGCGGCGGCTTTGGCGGCGGCCTCCCCAATGACGCTGGCGGTGGGGGAGGCGGGGGCGGACTGGCTGCGGTAGGGCTTCTTCTCAAATTTCAGGATGGCGCTGCTGAAGAGGCTGATTTCGTATTCATACCGGGCGTCCTTGGTGGCAAACTCCACCTCGTAGTGCTCCGGGTGGCCGTCGTCGTACTCCATCCAGCTGTTGCAGTAGGTCACGTCCCCTTCGGCGAACCCGGCGTGGGCCAGGGCGGCGGCCTTGGCGGCCTCCTGGCCGATGTAGGCGGTGCCGCTGGCGGCGCTTTGGGTGGTTTGGACGTAGTTGGTATCCCAGTCCATTATGGCGCCGGTGGCGGCGTTGATGTCGCATTCAAAGCGGCTGCCGCCCCAGGTGAAGGCCACCTCGTAAATCTGCCGCCCCTTATCCCAGGCGAGGTGGACGCCGCCGTCCTGCACCGCCTGTCCCTGAAGGGCGGGGTACTGGGCGGACATATACTTTAGGGCCGCTTCCTTGGCCTGGGCCTCGGTAAGCACCACGCCGGTGGAGGTGTTTTCCTGAATCTTGGCCTGGCCGGTGAGGACCTTGCCGGTGTAGGCGTCCACCTTATACTCCAGCTTTCCGTGGCTGGTGTAGTACAGGTCCACCTCGTAGTAGGCGGGGGTTTTGTCCAGCTCCGGGTCGATGTCCGCCCCTTCGGCGGCAAGACCGGCGTAATCCTCAGCGGCCTTCCGGGCGGCCTCCGCCCCGATGGGCATACCGGGGGCGCCGGATTCGATGAGGTCCTTCAGCTCCTCCACCGAAAGGAGGGCCAGCTGCTCGAAGGAGAGGCTGCCGTTTAAGGCAATGGCCTGGTTCACCAGGGCGGCCCGGCCGGTGGAGATGCTGCTCTTTTGCGCCTGCTGGGCAAGGCCGGTGCTGGCGGTGAGGGTCTGTCCCATTACGTTGGCGGTGGCGGCCTGGGCCTGGAGGGCGGCACCCACCGTGCCGGTAACCTGGTGCTGGAGGCGGGTGGCCCTGGCCTGGTCGTTATCCTCCACCGAAATCAGGATGGCGGAGGAGATGCCGTCCAAATAGCCATGGCGCAGCAGGGAACCGACGATGGCGTTTACCGCCACATCCAGCTGCACCCCCTTCAGGCTGCTGCCGCTGTTCATCTCAAAGAGGACCTGGGCGGCGTCGGAGTTAAGGGGGGTGCAGGCCAGCACCTTCTCGCCCCGGTTCACCTTCAGCTCGATGCTGGGGTTCACATCCAGGGACACGGTGGAGGCGATGGCCTGGGTCTGCTGGTAGAACAGTCCGCCGCCACCGGCCAGCAGCACCGCCAGGCAGGCGGCGGCCAGGGCCTTTATCTTCCATTTTGGGCTTGTAGTCATAGGGATCACATTTCCTTTCCGCGTTTTGCAACGGGAGAGGACCCCCTCCCAGTCGTCGGGGGCGGTGCGGTCAACGGCCTGGGCAAGGCGCTGTTCCAGCTCCCGGTTGGTCATCGGGCGTCATCTCCTTCCATCTGCTTTTTCAGCTTTTTCAGAGCACGGTGGTATTTGGACAGGACGGTGGGCAGGGGAAGCTCCAGCAGGGCGGCAATCTCCCGGTGCCGGAGCCCGGCGGTGGAATGGAGCAGGATGATTTGCCGCTCCTGCTCCCCTAGGGCGGCAAGGGCCTCTTGGAGGAGATGACGGTCCTCCGGGGAAACGCCCTCCTCCCCGGCGGGGATGGCCTCCCACTCCTGGTGCTCCAGGCTTTCCTGGCGTCCGGCCTGCCGCAGGCGGAGCCTCGCCAGGTTCCGGGCGATGGTGAGAAGCCAGGCCATAGGGGAGCCCTGGGGCCTGTATTTTTCAGCGTTCTCCCAAACCTGCACGTAGGTATCCTGGGCGGTGTCCTGGGCGTCATGGGGGTTTTTCAGGTAGGAGAGGGCCAGGGCGTACACCGCTCCGCGGGTGCGGCTGTACAGCTGGGCCAGCGCCTCCTGCTCTCCGGCGGCAATCCGGGCCAGGAGCTGCTCCAGCTCCCTGGGATTGCTGCCGTTTTTTTGGTCCATGGGTTGGACCAGGGACAAACTCACCATGACCTTTCGTCTCCTGTCACTATAGAAATACATGAGCGCGGGGTTTTATTGCACGGAAAGGAAAAAAATTTTTTCCATCACAATTATAATTCTGGCGGGGCCAAAAAACAAGTACCCAATTGTGGGAGAAAAAGATTAACAGGGCAGGGGAGAGGTCCCCCCAAAGGGGCACAGAAAAAACCGCCCGTAGGCGGTTGTTATCTTCATGGGGGAGGGGGCAAGGTCTCCTG
>WSMP01000180.1 GCA_013316495.1 Angelakisella sp. | reverse complement strand
GCCCCCCAAGCACCGGCTGAGGTTTTCCGCCATGGGGTCGTTGGTGAGGTTCAGGTTGCCGGAAAAGCGGTTGATTCCCGCCACCGGGTCGATGTAGCCGGGGGCGCCCATCCCCACGCCATCCAGCTCCGGGACGGTGAGGCCGGCCTTTTGGGCGCTTTCCGCTACCACCTGGGCGATGGCGGCGGCCAGGGTGACGCCGTCCACCCCCTTGGGGGTGGGGGCGGAGGCGGTGGTGAGAATTTGGTATTCCTCATCCACAATGCCGGCGGCGATGTTGGTGCCGCCCAGGTCTACTCCACAGTATCTCTTCATGAGAAAGGCCCTCCTTTTATGTATGTCGTTTCAAAAACAACGGCAGTTGGCCGGGGTTTTCCGCTGCCGGAAGCTCCAGCCATTCCTCCCGCCAGTCCAGACCATAGCGCTCCATCACCAGCAGAAAATCGGCGGGGAAGGGGGCGGCGGCAAGAACCTCCTCCCCGGTGATGGCGTGGGGGAACCGCACCAGCCCGCAGTGGAGGGCCTGGCGGGAAAGCCCCGGCTCCTCCCGGCCGCCGTAGAAGGTATCCCCCAGCAGGGGCAGCCCCAGGTGGGAAAGGTGCACCCGTATCTGGTGGGTGCGGCCGGTGTGGAGGACAAAGCCCGCCAGGGAGACGCCGCCCCCCGCGGCCAGGACATGAAATTCCGTCCGGGCCGTCTGGCCCTCCGGGTGAACGATGCGGCGCATCCCCAGGGGCTCCTCCCGGAGGATGGGCAGGTCAATCAGGCCGTCCGGGAAGGGGAAGCTTCCCTCCACCAGGGCGAAGTACCGCTTTTTTACAGCCTTCCACAGCTTACCGGCGGCGAACTGGTTCTTTGCCGCCGTCACCGCCCCGGTGGTGTCCTTATCCAGGCGGTTGATGGCCCGGAAGGAGGTGATGGCCCCCTGTTTGGCGCAGTGGGCGGCGTAGACAGAGGAGAGGGTGCCGTAGATATGGCCCCCGGACTGGTGGCAGGGCATCCCGGCGGGCTTGTTGTAGACGATGACATCCTCGTCCTCGTAGAGGATGGGCACCGGGATGGAGCAGGTGGGCATCCGCTTTGTCTCGCCGGGGAGGTTCACCTCCAGCAGATCGCCGGGGGAGAGGAGGTCCACCGTGCGGATATGCGCCCCGTTTAGAAGGAGGCCCAGGGGGAGCTTTCGCAGGGCGGTAAGCATCCGGCCGGAAAATCCCTCCTCCCGGAGGAACCGCTCCACCGTCCAGCCTTCCGCCGCCGGGGGAATGGGGTAGCGGATAGCGCGCAAAAGCGTCTTCCTCCCTTCTATCCAGCGCAAATCTATAAAAACCGAAGAAAAGCCGAGGGAATCAACTGTTTTTCTTATTTTACCACAGAAAAGGGCGCTGTTCAATCGTTGACAGCAAGAAGAAAATATTTTAATATAGTAGCGTTATAAAATGTATGGGAAGTCCATTATTTTGGAGGGAAAGAGCACCATGCGTCACACATTGGACCCGGAGATCATCCGCCGCCTGGATAACCTGACCCAGATGCAAAGGCTGACCCCCAAGGGCCGCAGGGACATCATTGTTCTTCTGGATCTGCTGGAGGTGGAATACGGCGTAAGCCTTACCTCCCGCCAGGCGGAAATGTTCATCAACCACCTGTCCGAGACCTTCCGCCGCCTGGGCCGGGGGGAACCGGCGGAGCTGATGGAGGCCACCACCGCCGGCCAGATCCGCAGCTTTGGCGGCAGCGGCATCGTGGACCAGATGATGCGGGATTTCTGCCGTATCACAGGCAATCGCTTTCCCATCAGCGAGGAGGAGTACCTGAAGATGTATCTTTCCTCCCTGCTGTCCTACGGGAACCGGTAAAACAGCGGCTTTTCCTTCTGTAGCGGAAGGGGAGGGCCGCTCCTTTTTGTCAGGAAGAAAAACCATACTTGTCACCCCGCCCCCTTTCGTGTATAATATCCTTATAAATCGACAATAACCAAGGAGGCAGCGACCTGTGAATCGAAGCGGAGCGAAGCTCACCCTTGTTTCCCTGCTGGTGGTCCTGCTGGCGGTGCTTATGGCGGCGCTGCTGGCCTACCTGACCCCGGAGGGCGGCGGCATCATTGAGGACGGGGACTGGACCCCCACCGTGGAGGAGGGCCGTCTTCCCGGCATGGAGGACGCCAACATCAACAACGATGGTATGTATTTCTTCTACCAGGTGGGCAAGGAGGTCACCTTCCCGAAGCCAACCGCCGCGGGGACCATCTCCCTGGAGAACACCCCCGGCAACCTCTATAACATGGAGGTGGAGTATTACAGCGAGGAGCATGGGACCATCTACTATTCCCCCACCCTGGCCCCCGGCACCTACCTGCTGAAGGACAAGCTCTCGGTGGAGCTGCCGGAGGGGGTTTACCCGGCGGAGGCCCGCATCCACATCCTGGACCCGGACACCGGGGAGGAGCAGGACGTTTTCATCGAGAATATTTCGGTGATTGTGAAGAATACACTTTTCTGATGTGAAATTCGGGATAGTTTGCGAAAGGCGGTCTGGCGTATGACAGAGGGGCTTTACCAGGAACGAAATCTCACCATGCTGGCGGATTTCTACGAATTCACCATGGCTAACGGCTACCTGGAAAGCGGGGCGGGGGACTGCGACGTGGTCTTCGATCTCTTTTTCCGCCGGGTGCCGGAGGCGGGGGGCTTCGCCATCTGCGCGGGGCTGGAGCAGGTGATCCAGTACCTCCAGAACCTCCGGTTTACCGAAGAGGATATTGCCTATTTCCAGGGCCGGGGCTGCTTTGGGGAAAAGTTCCTCCGCTACCTGCGGGATTTCCGCTTCACCTGCGACGTCTGGGCCATCCCGGAGGGCACCCC
>WSMP01000179.1 GCA_013316495.1 Angelakisella sp. | reverse complement strand
GCTCTCCTCCACCGGGCGGACGGTGATTTCCTCCGCGTCCCGCTGGTAGAGCCAGTGGGAATTCGCCGGCGAGGAGGACACAGAAACGGTAGGCGTGTAGCGGGTCTGTCCTCTTTTTTTCTTCACGGAACATCCCCGGAAAATTTTCAGTCTGTTCACCAAACCGCCCCGCTTCCGGTGCTATTATAAAAGGGCAGAATACAAGTTCTCTTTAAGGAGGCTTTTTTGTGAACTGGTTTCGCAGGTTTATGATGGGGCGGTACGGGGTGGATCAGCTTTCCTTTGCCATGCTGCTCCTTTCCATGGTGCTGGTGATGTTCACCCGCGGCCGTTTGTGGTTTTTGGCGGTGCTGGGCTTTGTCCTGCTGGGGCTGGCCTACTACCGGATGCTTTCCCGGAACATCTCCGCCCGCGCCAGGGAAAACGGGCTCTTCCTCCAGTACGGGCAGGGTTTGCAAAACAAATGGCGCGGCTGGCTGGCCCGGATGAACGACCGTACCCACCGGTACTACCGCTGCCCCGGCTGCCGCCAGCGGCTGCGGGTCCCCAAGGGCCGGGGAACCATCGCCATCACCTGTCCCCGGTGCCACCAGGAATTTATTAAAAAGACCTGAATCAAGCTCCCGCTTCTCCGGCACAGGCCGGGCGGGGGCATTTTTTTACATATTTTCCGGCAGGCGCAATAAACCGGCGCTTTTTCGCCACTTAATGACTGTAAGGAAATTGAGGCTACATACAGAAAGGAGCAGTTTGCACGATGGAAAAGTTTCTAGTTGCAGTATTGGTCATCACCCTCGCCCTTTCCCTGGCCGGATGCGCCGGGGGAGCCGCCGCCCCGGCGGAAACCACTGTCCGCCTCCACCAGGAGGGAGAGCCGGAGACCATCACCGTGGTGGGCAAGTCCGGCATGGAGGCCACCCCCGATGTCGCCAAGGTGTCGCTGGGTGTCAGCAGCCGCGCCGCCACCCCAAGCATCGCCCGTGAGGAAAACACCGCCGCCATCAACGCCACCCTGGCGGCCCTGGCGGAGATGGGCATTGAGGAAAAGGATATCCAGACCACCAATATGAACATGTGGAACAACTACGACAGCAACGGCAATCTCACCGGCTACCGCATGAGCACCGACCTCACCGTTTATGTTCGGGACATCACCAAGGCCGGGGATGTGGTGGACGCCGCTATCGCCGCCGGCGCCAACGAGCTTAACGGTGTGTCCTACCTGCTGAGCAACGAGGACGAGATGTATAACACCGCCCTGGCTGACGCCATCGCCCTTGCCCGGACAAAGGCGGAGGTCCTGGCCGAGGCGGCTGGCAAGACCGTAGGGCAGGTGAAAAAGGTTGACGAAACCAGTCGGGCGGTGGCTACCGTGCGGAATTACGATGAAGTAGCCGTGAACCCGGATGTTGGCAGCGGTTCGAAGATGGAATCCGCCCGCACCACCATCCGCCCCGGCAGCAGCACCGTCTCCGCCGAGGTGCAGGTGGTCTTCGAGATGCTCCCCAAATCCTAACAAACTCCCCGCTGAAAAAACAGAGGGACGCTTTTGGCCGCGTCCCTCTGTTTTTGTCTTACAATAATATCTCCTCCCAAAAACCGGGATCCTCCCTGGCCGTCTTGTAATTACCAGCCTTTTGCGGCCCCTGCTGTCCCTCCCCCATCGCTTCGCCGTTCTTTTTTCGCTTCCTTTTTTCTTTCGCTTGAATTGTCAAGTGAAGTGCAACAGAAGGGAGAAATAGATTTCAAAGGGAGTTCTAAAGGCCAACGATTTTCTGGGGCGGAAGTTTAAGGCATCTTCCACCAACTGAAGAAACTGGGTTGAGACGTTTGCCAGGTCATAACCTTTTGGAAAAAACTCACGAAGAAGTCCATTGGTGTTCTCGTTCGTGCCGAGGTGCTTGCGGCGGCTATTGGTACGGCTTCTTAACTATTATTGACCAGCCGGCAGCAGAGGACGGTGATATCGTCCTCCCGGCCGTCGCTGCGGCGCAGGCGGGCGGTGGTGGCGATCTTCTTGCAGAACTCGTTGAGGTCCTTGGGCTGCTCCTCCTCCGCCATCCGGGCAATCCAGCCGCTGCCCTGGGTGGTGGCCCCGTCGGAAAGGAGAAGCACCATGTCCCCCAGCCCCAAGGCCACGTCGCTGCGCTGGAAGCTGACCCCGCTGAGGATACCGGCGGGGAGGGAGCTGGAGTCGATTTCCAGGGCGCGGCCGTCCCGCACCACCACGGTGGGGGCGGCCCCCGCCTTGTAAAGCTCCATCCGGCCGGTGTAAAGGTCGATGCGGGCGGTATCCACCGTAGCCAGGCTCTCCTCCCCGCTTTTTACCGCCAGGGCGGAATTCACCAGGTGGAGGGCGCTTTGGCAGCTGACCCCCGCCTCCAGCAGCCGGGTGATGAGGGCCGCCGCCATGGTGGAATCCACCGCCGCGCCGCCGCCGCTGCCCATGCCGTCGGAGAGCACCAGATGGGCCGCTCCCCCTTCCAGGGTGAGGAAGCGGTAGCTATCCCCGCAGAGCTTGTTCCCCCCGCAAATGACCTGGCAGGCGCCGTACTCGGCGGCATAGGGGGCGTGCTCGCAGAAGGTATACTGGGCCCACTTCCCCCCGTCGCTCAGGACCGGGTAGTTAAAGCGCAGGTCGGTGATGGCGGAAAGCTCCCGCATCAGCTCCGCGGGAACCGCCCTGGTCATCTTGTACTTGGGCACCGTCACCTTGATGACGGCCCGCCCCTGGCGGTTCTTCCAGCACACCGCCCCCTGGGGCTCCATGCGGGCGTCCAGAAAGAGCTCCTTTACACGGGCTGCCAGCACACGGTCCCCGGCCCCCACCTCCCCGATGGCGGCGGCCCTCATCACCCGGCTGCTGGAGGCGGGGGTCAGC
>WSMP01000178.1 GCA_013316495.1 Angelakisella sp. | reverse complement strand
GGGGAGGGGGGATTATCCCCAGCCTGGGCCGGGGCCTGGGTCTGGGCAGGGGCAAACAGCCCCGCTTCCCGCCAGTAGTCCAGGCAGTCCGCCGCCACCTCCGCCGTCAGCCCCAGACGCTGGGCGATGGCCTCCAGGTCCACCGGCCTTCCCCCGTCCCGCAGGGCCAGGAGCAGCACCTTCAGCTGCTTTTCGGAGCAGAGCTTCAGGTGGCGGTCGGCCACGGCGCAGGGCACCGGGAAAATGCTGCCCCAGGGGCCGAAATCAATTTCATAGGAACCGGCCATTTGGCGCCGCCCCCTTCCTTCTAAAAAATATCACCGGACAAGGCGCCGGCCCCCTCGCAGGCGGCAAGGGAGCCGGAAAATCGTTTGTGGAAAAAAGCCGGGTCACTCCACCGGGATGAAGGTATAGCTGGTGATGATGCCCCGGAAGAGGATGCGGTATTCCGCCGCCAGGGCGTTGCCGGCCTGAATCAGCTCCTGGTCGTTGTCCTGGTCGCAAAGCTCCGCCAGCACCCGTCCGCACTCGTCGTCCCCCACCCGGCGGTCGTGGAGGATATAGAGGGTAAAGGCGGTGGAATCGGTGATGATGGCGAAGATTTCCGGGTCCAGCTCCTCCACCCGGCGGCGGAAGGCCGCGGCGGCGGATTGGCGGAGCATCCCGTCGGAAAGGGCCGCCGATAGCTCGTCCGAAACCAAAAAGGAGAGGAGCACCAGCTTTTGGGGCTTGTAGCAGTCCTCCGCCAGGCGGCTGGCGTCCCCCACCAGGGTTTGGGCCAACAGCTCCCCCAGCTGGCGGGTCTTTTCCATGTTGCCGTTTTTCCGGTGGGCGACGTACCGGACAGCCGCCTCCTCGTCCCCCGGCTCCCCAGGGGAAGGCATCCCTTCACCGTAGATTTTAATATCCTCGTCTGCAAAAGACATCTGCCACACTCCCTCTCCGCCGGGGGCGGGAAATTTTAGCTCTGCTCCTCCTGGGAAAAAGCCTGCTCCAATGCGCTTGCCAGCTGGTCGGGGCAGGAGGTGGACTTAAAGCCGCAGCGGATACCCCGCAGCCGGGCCACCACCTCCTTGGCCTCCATCCCCTCCACCAGGCGGCTGATGCCCTGGGCGTTGCCGGAACACCCGCCGGCAAAGCGGACGTTGTGGACAATGCCGTCGGTGAGGTCCAACCGGATGGACTGGGAACAGACGCCCTTGGGCTTAAATTTAATCTCCATAAAACCATACGCGGCGCCGCTGGCCGCCCCTCCAAAATCATCGTAATCCATAGAATATTCTTATTATACACCATAGGCCGCCAAAGAAGCAAGGGCAAGACGGCAAATATCGGGCGTTTTTTCTTACCCCGCCGCCAGGGCCTCCAGGCCCGCCCGGTCCAGGATGCGGTATTCCGGCCCCTCCCGGCGGATAAGCCCCTCCTTGCGGAACTGGGCCAGCACGTAAAGAAGGTGGCGGTAGCTCACCCCTAGGTACTCCGCCGCCTCGGTGTGCCGCTGGCGGTAGCAATCCCCCTCCGAGGCCATCAGGAGAAAGGCCGCCAGCTGGTTTTTCAGGGGATAGGCCTGCTGGATGGTGAGGACGGTGGACTGGCGGGCGCTGCGCCGGGCGATGTGGTTGCACAAAAACCACAAAAACTTGGGGTCCTCCCGCAGCTGGGGAAGGCACCGCCGGGAATCCACCACCCAGAAGTGGCAGCGGGTGAGGGCCTGGACACAGAGGGATTCCCGGCGCACCTCCAGCAGCTCCATATCCCCGATGAGGTCCGGGGCGGCGGGGAAGTTTAAGAGGGAGACCTTCCCGTTTTTGTGGGTGGTGTAGATTTTGGCCCGCCCCTGGGTGAGGAAATAGAGGTGCTGGGGGAAGGAGCCCTCCCGCAGGATGAACTCCCCTGGGGCAAAGACCCGCTCCTCCAAAAAGGGGCGCACGTCAAAGGAAAAAAGCTCCCGGCTCCACGCTTCAATCCGGTCCATGGAAAACCTCCTTGTCCTGTGAGATTTCTCCTATTCTTTTTTTCTCTCCTATCGTATCATAGTTGCAGAAAAAAGAAAAGAGGCGATTTGTACGAGTTATCTTCTGCTGATTCTGGGGGGAGCCTGCCAGGGCCTGATGGTGAGCATCGACGGCATTCTGGCAAACCACCTTTCCCTCCTGGAGGTCTGCTTTTTCGTCCACGGCATCGGGGCGGTGATGCTCCTCCTTTATATCCTGCTCAGGAAGGGGGAGCGGCTCCACCTGGGGGGCGCCCCTCTGTACGTCTACTTTGTGGGGCTGATGGGGGTGGCGCTGGTGACCAGCAGCAGCTACTGCGCCAACCGGGTGGGGGCGGCCCTCACCATGGCGGTGTCGGTGGCCGGCCAGATGGCGGCCTCCGCCCTGGTGGACCACTTCGGCCTCTTCGGGGTGCCGGTGATTCGCTGGAGCTGGCGGCGGCTGCCCCCCTGCCTGCTGATTATGGCGGGGCTGGGCTTAATGCTGTGGTAGGAGGAGAGAAAATGGCGTTTGTAGTGACGGTTGCGTTTCTCAACGGGGCGCTGAATATCATCAACAAAATGGTGAATGTCCGGGCCAAGCAGGTGCTGGGGATGGCCAACGGCACCCTCATCAACTACCTGGAGGGGACGGTGCTGGCCCTGGCTCTGGCGCTGCTGGCGGGGGACCGGCACCTGGCCCAGCCCGGCTACCTGGGGTCGATTCCCTTCCTCTACTACCTGGGCGGGGTCTTTGGCCTGGTGGCGATGGTTCTTACCATCCGGGGGATGGAAAAGGTCCCGGTGGCGGTTTCCGCCGTGGTGATTCTGGGGGGACAGCTGCTGGCGGGCTTTTTGATGGACGCCGCCGCCGGACGGGTGGGCCTCCGGGAGCTGGCGGGGCTTTGCCTGGTGGGGGCG
>WSMP01000177.1 GCA_013316495.1 Angelakisella sp. | reverse complement strand
ACCCTGGAGGAGGATCCAGCCTCCCCATCGGAACCGGCCGGGGAGGTCCGCCAGCACACAGCAGAGGATTACACGCTCCCCCAGGAGGAGCAGGAGCGTCTGACCAAAGACCTCTCCTGGGATAAGACCCTCCTATGGCCGGTGGACGGCGGAAAAATTATAATCGACTTTTATGGCTACTACGGGCATACCGGTATTGATATCGGTGCAAACACGGGCACCCAAATTTACGCCGCCGCTGACGGAGTGGTTGTCTATGCCACCAACTATTCCCTCTGGCCTTATGGCAAGAGCGTCGTTATCGACCATGGCGACGGGGCCCGCACCCGCTATGCCCACTGCGCGGAAGTATATGTGGAACCGGGGGATATCGTTAATCGGGGAGAACTCATCGCCATCATGGGACGTACTGGCAATACCTCTAATACTGCCCTCTGCTTTGAGCTGCGCATCGACGGCGAGCCCCTGGACCCCACCGAATACATCAGCACGCCATAGGAATACCAATACAAAAAGGCCCCTCTGGGGGCCTTTTTCATAGCGCAGTCTTTATTCCTCCGGAGCTTCCTCCTCCGGGTGCAGGAGCTTCTTTTTTCGAGCAGCGGGGGTGCTTTTTACCGGCGCGTTTTTCTCCAGGTACAGCTGCGCCGCCTCCTGGAGCACCGGCAGAGCTTTCCGCTGGGCGGAGACCAGCTGGAGCTGGCGCACCATCAGAAGCGCCCCCAAAGCGGACATCACAGCGGCGCACACCGCCATTACAGTGCCCAGGAAGGCCAGAAACTTCAGGGTGCGTTTATTGACCAGCTTTACCGCCCGGCGGGCAGCACGGTGGTTTGCCATTGTGGTTCCTCCTTTTTTGCGGTGTTACCGCAGGGTGTTGGTCTGCCCTTCTTCGTCCATGTGGTTCATCAGGTAGGAAAGGGTCATGGCGCTATCCCCCAGGTGGACATTAACTGTGGTGATGTTATCATGGAGGCAGGCAAAATCGTAGGAGGAGAAGTTCCAAAAGCCCACAATCCCCGCCCGGATCAGCCGGTCCGCCAGCTTAGCGGCAGCCTCCTTGGGGACACAGATAACCGCCACCTGGGGCTGATACTCCCGGCAGAAGTCCTCCAGGGTGTCGATGTGGTAAATCATCACGCCGCTTTTGCGCAGGGTCGTTCCCACCAGCTTCCGGTCCTCGTCAAAGGCCCCCACCAGGCGAAATCCACGCTTTTTGGAATAGAGCTGGGGGGCCACCGCCCGTCCCAGATTTCCCACCCCCACCAAAATAGCCGGGATCTCCTTGTTCAGGCCCAGTATCTCTCCAATCTCCCGGTGGAGCGATTCCACCTGATAGCCGTACCCCTGCTGGCCAAAGCCGCCGAAGCAGTTGAGATCCTGGCGGATCTGGGAGGCGGTGATCTTCATCAGGGTGGAAAGCTCCTTGGACGAGATGCGGTTGATCCCTTTTTCCAAAAGTTCCCCCAGGAAACGGTAGTAGCGGGGCAGGCGGCGTATAACGGATGTGGAAACGGGCCGGTCGTATTTCAAGGCAATCCCTTCCTTTCCCCGGCAGACCGGTGTATTTCGTCGCTTATAAAGGATATTTTACCCCTTTCCGCAGGGTTTGTCAAACAAAAGGCGAACTTCACTTTTGCGATCGGTCTAAGCCAAGGCCCTTCGGCGAACCGCCAAAGGGCCTGTTTTAAGGAATCTCCTGGATGGGTACATCAATATCAAAGAAAAGCAGCGGATCCACCATTAGCCCATCCTGCATGACATAAACGCCACATTGGTCCGTATCCCCATAGGATGCTCCTGTGTGCCCCGCAGTCCCCAGAACATCCCCGGCAGAGACGTGCTGGCCGGGCTCCACCGCAACGGAATCCAGGAAGGTGTAGCGGACAGAAAGACCGTTTCCGCAGTCTAAGACTACATATTTACCGAGAGCCCTCATGGCGAACTCTTCTTCACTCAAATCCTCAGTGTCTTTTGACTGAACGGCCACTATTGTTCCATCACAACTCGCGAGTACGGCTTTATTACCTCTGTTAGCAAAACAATATAGAACACTTCTGTAAACAAAAGTCCCTTCTGTAATGTCCTTCCAATATAACACTTTATCGCCACTAGTTGGTAATTTGAACGACTGTGCTGGAACTTGTTGATCAGATAAATGTTCTGAAGCATATCCTTTAGGGTTTTCCTCAATTAAATAAGTTTCTTGATCTATATTATTTGAAATCGGCAGCGTAATAGATGTTTGTTTCGAAGAAAGCCTTTGGCCTGGCATGTCCTGGAAATAAATCAGCCCTGAAAACAAAATCAGCCATAAAATAAAAATGCCCAAAAGAACCGTTCCTGCAAACTTTGGAGCTTTGGAAGAAAGCTGCAACACACGCAATTTCATAACCCCATATGTGGCATATATCCCTGATTGCAGCGGCATAGCAAGCTCTTCCCTTTGTTGCTCTTTTGCAATTTTTATCAGCAGGTCCCTGTAACACTTGCGAACCGTTCCAGGGGCGTCCTTCACGACCCACTCGTCGCAGACCAGCTCACATTCTGCTGTCAAAAAGTAATCCAAAAGCCATACCAGCGGATAAAACCAGTAAATAGCCACCACAAATAAACTGACTACTTTCCAGGCATTGTCCCTATTCTTGCAGTGGTAAAGCTCGTGGGTCAGTATAAGCCTCTGCTCCTCAACGTCCTCCGGCAGTCCATTGGCAGGCAGCATAATGGTTGGGTGGCGCCAGCCTACCGTTATGGGCGATTTCATATCCGCCGATATTCGCAAGGACGGGCAACACTTTATGTCCAGGGTATGGCAACAGGCACTGAAACGTTCTATGACGTCCGAATCCGTCAGGATCCGGCTGTCACCGACATATCGGCGTAGCCATAGGATTCGGAG
>WSMP01000176.1 GCA_013316495.1 Angelakisella sp. | reverse complement strand
GGGCCAAGCCCTGCTGGGGCAGCTCCCAGACCCGGCCGAAGAGGGAAAGGGAAAACTGCATCCCGCCCATCATCCCCAGGTTGATGACGCCCAGGCCCGCCAGCTGAAGAAGCCAGGGCCAGGGGGAGCGCCGGGCAAAGTAAAACACCAGCACCGTCAGCACCCCGTAGCCGTAGTAGTCCACCATCAGCACCATCCCCAGCAGGTACCCCGCCCCGGCGGCGATGACCTCCCGGTCCGGGGTGAAGCAGGAGAGGATGGCCTGGGGGAAGAGGAAGGCGGCGGCGGTAAAAAGGAGGGAAAGGAGCAGGGCCACCCGGTAGGCCACCGCTAAAATGCTGCGGATGGAGGCGGTGTCCCCCTTGCCCCAGTACTGGGAGAGCAGGACGTTGGCGCCGCTGGCCACCCCGAAGGTGAGCACCATATAGATGGTGCCAAACTGGTTGGCCAGGCTGGCGCCGGAAAGCTCCACCTCCCCCAGCTGCCCCAGCATAACGGTGTCCATCATGCCGGTCATGTAGGTGAGCAGGTTTTGGAGGGCGATGGGGATGGCGATGCCCAGCAGGGAATTTCGCAAAGCCCGGTCCCCCAGGACCGATAAACAGCCCACAGTGTTTCCCCCTTTCTTTGTTTCGGCAACAATCTCCGCTATTATACTACAAAGGAAAGAGGTTGGCAATCGCCAGGCCGGGCATAAAAATGGAATTGCCTGTGTCCAAATTTCGATTAGGTGTTGATTCTTCCAGGGAAACCCACTATAATATTGCATATATGCAGTTTCTCCGGATTCCGGAAACAAAGAAAGGGGATCTTTCCAAACATGAATCTCATTCGAGACATCGTCAACGAGGAAATCATCGAGCGGTCCATTGTGGAGACCCTCCACAGTGAAATGTCCGTAGACCCCGAAAACGCATCCAACGAGCAGTACTACAAGGCTTGCGCTATGGTGCTGCGGGAGCTGCTGGGGCCGAAGCGCAAGGGAAACACCGCGGCGAACTATACCCGCGGCAAAAAGCAGGTTTACTACCTCTCCATGGAATTTTTGATGGGGCGCAGTCTCAAAAACAGCCTCTACAACCTGGGGCTGGTGGAGACCTTCCAGAAGGCCCTTCAGCGCCATGAGGTGAAGCTGGAAAATCTCTACGAGTGCGAGCCGGACCCCGGCCTGGGCAACGGCGGCTTGGGCCGCCTGGCCGCCTGCTACCTGGACGGGCTGGCGACTGATGGCTACACCGCCACCGGCTACAGCATTCTGTTTGAATACGGCATCTTTAAGCAGAAGCTCTCCGACGGCTGGCAGAGCGAGCTGCCGGATTACTGGCTCCCCGGCGGGGAGGTCTGGCTGGAGCCGGTGCCGGAGCACACCGTCGAGGTGCGCTTTGGCGGCGAGGTAAAAGAGAACTGGGACGGCGCCTACCACATGGTGAGCCATGTGGGGTACAGCACCGTTATGGCCGTCCCCTACAACATGTACGTCACCGGCTACAACACCGAGGCGGTGAGCCTCCTGCGCCTTTGGAAGGCCCAAAGCCCCGGCATTGATATGGACCTTTTCAACAAGGGGGATTACCTGGGGGCCTTCGGTCAGAAGAGCTACGCCGAGGTTATCAGCAAGGTGCTGTACCCTAACGACGACCACACCGAAGGAAAGCTCCTGCGCCTGCGCCAGCAGTATTTCCTGGCCGCCGCCGC
Organism: Angelakisella sp.; assembly: GCA_013316495.1. Classification (GTDB taxonomy): domain Bacteria; phylum Bacillota; class Clostridia; order Oscillospirales; family Ruminococcaceae; genus Angelakisella. The sequence goes on along the minus strand of WSMP01000176.1, from coordinate 1,237 downwards.
GGTGGGGGATATCTTCCGCCGGCATATGTCCGCCTACGGGACGGTGGATAACTTTGCGGAAAAGAACGCCATTCACATCAACGACACACACCCCACCCTGGCTATCCCGGAGCTGATGCGGGTGCTGCTGGACGAGTGCGGCTACAGCTGGGAGCGCAGCTGGGATATCGTTACCCACTCCTTTGCCTACACCAACCACACCGTTATGAGCGAGGCGCTGGAGAAGTGGGATATCGGCCTGATGAAGACCCTCCTGCCGCGGGTTTACCAGATCATCGAGGAGATCAACCGCCGCTTCTGCCAGGAGCTGCGGGACAAGGGGGTTTCCGAAGAGCAGATTGGCCGTATGTCCATCCTCTTCCAGGGAAAGGTGCGGATGGCCCACCTCTGCATCGCCGGCAGCCACAGCGTCAACGGCGTTTCGGCCCTCCACTCCCAGATCATCCGGGACGACGTCTTCCATCCCTTCTACCTGGTCACCCCGGAGAAGTTCAAAAATGTCACCAACGGCATCGCCAGCCGCCGGTGGCTGATGCAGTCCAACCCCCGCCTGAATCAGATGATCTGCGAGCTCATCGGGGATGGCTTCCTCCGGGATTTCTCCCAGCTCACCCGCCTGCGGGAGTTTGGCAGGGACGAAAAAATCCTGCGGCGGATGGCGGAGATCAAAAAGGCCAACAAGGAGGATTTTGCCCGGTTCCTCCAGGAGGAGCGGGGGATCACCGTGGATCCCAACACCCTCTTCGACGTGCAGGTGAAGCGCCTCCACGAGTATAAGCGCCAGCATCTGAACGCCCTGCACATCCTCCACCAGTACCTGTGGATCAAGGAGAACCCCCAGGCCCCCTTCCAGCCCAAGACCTATATCTTCGGCGCCAAGGCGGCCCCCGGATACTACCTGGCCAAGCAGATCCTCAAGTTTATCTGCGACCTGGCGGTGATGATCGACAACGACCCCCAGGTGAAGGGCAAGCTGAAGGTGGTCTTCCTGGAGGAGTACAACGTCACCCTCAGCGAGCAGCTGATGCCCGCCGCCGAGATCTCCGAGCAGATCTCCCTGGCCTCCAAGGAGGCCAGCGGCACCGGCAACATGAAGTTCATGATGAACGGCGCCTTGACGGTGGGTACTCTGGACGGCGCAAATGTAGAAATGCACGAGGTTCTGGGAGATGAGAACATGTTCCTCTTCGGCCTCCACGCCGACGAAGTGGAAGCCATGAAGCGGGAAGTCTATGTA
>WSMP01000175.1 GCA_013316495.1 Angelakisella sp. | reverse complement strand
CGCTGTGATGCAGCTGGGCTACGCCGACAAGATGACCCACATCTCCACCGGCGGCAGGGATGGAAAAAGAGGACAACCGGCGGGTGTGGCTGGGCATCACCTACACGGTTCCCGCAAAGCCCTCGCGGGCCAGGGTGTACATCTGGCGCAAGCTCAAGGAGCTGGGGGCGGAATACTACCACGGCATGGCCATGGTGCCCCAAACCCCCCGGCTCCAGGAAAGCATCAAAAAGCTGGTAGCCCGCATCCGGGAGCTGGGGGCGGAGGTTTCGGTTTTGGAGATTCGTTTTGCCGACCCGGCGGACGAGGAAAAGGTGGTGGCCCAGTTCCGGCGGCAGGCGGAAAACGACTTCCGGGAGCTTTTTTTGGACTTTGCCCGCCTCTATGAGGAGCTGGGGGGCCCGCTGGACGGGGACGGGGACCAGCGGCGGATACTCCGGCGGCGGTACGGCAAGGTGAAGAGCCGGGACTTCTTCCATGTGGCGGAGGAGCCGGATTTTTCCGCCGGCCTCACCCAGCTGGCGGAGGACATCCGCCTTTCCGGGGGCTTCCCCCAGCTGCTGGACGACATCCAGCTTTCCACCGGGGAGCTGTACCGGCAGTTTGTGGCCCTCTTTTCGGAGAAATAGGGAGGCTTTTTTGGCGGGGCGCGGGATGGCCGCGCCTTGATTTTCCCGCCGGGGCGGTATATAATTGTATCACATTATAAAAATGCTTCTGGGACCTGATCGAAAGCGGCAGGGCCGGCAGGGAAAGACGGCGGCGCTCTTTTTGGCGGGTCCGAAACAAACCGTGAGTTTGACAGAAATGAGGGAGGATTTGCGGGATGGAAACGCAATTTGTGTGGCAGGAAGAGTATAACATCGGCGTGGAGGCCATCGACCGGGACCATCAGCAGCTTTTTAAGATTATCAATAAGCTCTTCACCCTGCGCCAGGAGGGGAAGAACAGCCAGTGGGCCTGCCAGGAGAGCATCAAGTTCTTCCGGACCCACGCCCTGAACCACTTCGCCACCGAGGAAGCCTACATGAAGTCCATCGGCTACGAGGGGCTGAAGGAGCACCAGCGGCTCCACCGGGGCTTCCGGGAGAGCACCCTGCCGGTGCTGGAGCGGGAGCTGGAGCGCACCCAGTACGCCCCGGAGGCGGTGGACCACTTCCTGGGGGTCTGCGCCGGGTGGCTCATCGGACACACCCTCACCGAGGACCAGGCCATCACCGGGAGGAAAATCCGCCGGTGGGAAAACCTCCTGCCGGAGGAGGAGCAGGCGGCCATGGAAAAGGTGATTGTCCAGCTGGTCTTTGACCTGTTCCACCTGGAATCCCACCTGGTGAGCGGCGCCTACGGCGGGGAAAGGTTCGGCAAGGGGATTTACTACCACCTGGTGTACGGCCACGGCGAGGACGAAAAGAAGCTGGAGGTCCTCATGGTCTTTGAGGACAGGGCGCTTATTAACACCGTGGGGAAGGTGATGGGCATCCAGACCAACAAGCTGGACGATATGCTCATCCACGCCGCCCGGTACACCGCCCGGCAGTTTGTGAGCCGGGTGATGGAGCACTTCCCGGCCCTGGACGGGTACGAGCTGCGGGAGGAAAACCTGCTGCTCTTCGACCAGTTTAAGAAAATCTTCCAGCGGGAGACGATGCAGACCAGCCTCCTCTTCGACACCGGGGCGGGGTACTTCGCCTTCTGCCTCATCGCCCCCCACCTGCTGAAGAAGGGGGTGGGCACCCCCATCCAGAACGAAAACGCCATGAGCGAGGTGGAGGAGTACCTGGCGCGGCGCAAGACCCAGGAAAAGCGGGACGGCAAAAAGCCCAAGGTGCTGGTGGTGGACGATTCCGCCACCATCCGCCAGGGGATGAAGCGGCTCCTGGGGGAGGATTACCAGGTGGCGCTGGCGGAATCCGGCATCGCCGCCATCCGCACCATCACCCTGGAGCCGCCGGACCTGGTGCTGCTGGACTACGAGATGCCGGTGTGCGACGGCAAGCAGACCCTGGAGATGCTCCGCTCGGACGAGGCTTTTAAGGACACCCCCGTTATTTTCCTCACCGGCCGCCGGGACCCCCAGAGCATGATTCAGGTGATGCCCCTGAAGCCGGCGGGCTATCTCATCAAAACCTCCAAGCCGGAGGCCATCAAGAAGGAGATTGACGACTTCTTCAAAAAGCAGCAGAGCTGATAAGCAGCCGCCGCCCCCAAAAGCCGGGGACGGCTTTTATTTTTTCCCGCCTTCCCTCCCCTTCTCCCGCTCCCTGTGGCCGCCGGCCAGGGGGAGGCCCTTTACCTTGCGGCAGAAGGTGCTGGGGCTCATCCCCGTCTGTCCCAGGGCGGTTTTCAGGGAGATGCTCCCCTCCAGGTAGGCCCGCTGCACCTCGGCAAAGCCGGGAGGGAGCGGCTTTCCGGGGGCGCCGAAGCGCACCCCGCGGGCCTTGGCCGCCTCCGGGGTGCCCCCGGTGTCACGCCCTACCCGCCCCCTGCGGGGGCTTAACCCTTCGGAGAGCGAAAGTAACTGCCTGGAGTCTTAGGCAGCAGAGCCGTCCAGGCTCCGCTGCGCCTCACGGGGGGAGGTCCCCCCATGTGCCCCCCTGCCCTCCGGGGGAGCTTGGAGGGTAAGGCTTGTTCCTCACCAGCCCCCCTCCAGCCAATGCACTTGCAGTCCCGCCGCGGAGCGGCGGCATTGCCGCCACAAGCGGCTCCGCCGGAGGCTGGCCGGTTGCGAAGCGAAGCGGACGCAATGAAGGCCCGGAGGGCCTTCAAGGCCACATTGCCGACCGTAGGGAGGCATCGTAGCCGGCCACCGAGCGGCGGGCGCGGCTAAGGCTCTGCAAGGTAAGCGGGGGACGGAAACTTTACCCACATCGGGCACCCGCCGCAATACTACGGCCGGGGTAGGCTGGTTGGCTTTCGTGGAGACCGCCTTTGCTTGGTGCCG
>WSMP01000174.1 GCA_013316495.1 Angelakisella sp. | reverse complement strand
GTTTTTACCCTGGCTGTTCCGTTTGTCGAAAAAGTCTTTTCGACAAGCGGAAGCCGTATCCCCCCGCCCTGGCGGGGGGATACGGCCCTGTTTTATTTGGGCTTTATGTGCGCCGGCGGAGGTAATCCGCCAAAAGGTCGATGAAATCCTTGGTGACGGGGCGGTTGCGGAAGGGGAGGCCCATGAGCTTTTCCATCTGCTCCTTGCCGCCGTTTTTCCATCCGGCGATGATGGCCATGCGCATATTCTTCTGGACGCTGTTGGGGGTGGCGTTGTAGACCTCCCCCACCAGGGGGTAAAGGTCGTCGATAACGTTGAGGAGGCGGTTTTCATCCTCCACCGCAAAGTGGATGGCGGTGCCAAGCTGGTGGAAGCCCAGGCAGGTGCCGGGAATCATCAGGTACCGCAGAAGGTCCTCCGCGGTGATGGTGAGGCCCTGGACCGGGGCGGCGTTGCCGATGGTGGCCTCCACCTGGGCCCCCAGGCTGCGGCCGGTGCTCTGCTCCACCATCTCCCCCAGGCTGGGACCGGCGTGCTGCTCCACCTGTTTGCCCAGGGAGGGGCCGAATCCTTTCACACAATCCGGAGAAATTTCTTTTGTCGCCATAAACTGTCAATCCTCCTGAAAAAATTGAGGAACTTTCCTGTTTTTGTCAAAAAACTCCTCAATAATAAGATTACCGTAAAAATCGCCTCTTTGAAAATTTGCTACCAAAAGAGTTTTTTTCTGAAGGAAAAAAACCGAAAGGGCCTCCCGGAACCTTTGTCTGTGAAGGGAATTCGGGCGGAGTTTTACGAATTTGTAAATTGTATTTCCAGGTGGTTGACGGACAAAAGATAGCGTGCTATATTTGATAGGCACGGTTTTGGGGGATGGGGAAGCCTCTCCCCCCAAAGCCGGGGGAAGGAGACAGAAGAGCAGCGACATGAGAAATGTAGAAAACTGGCTGTCCAGAGGGAGCGTTGGCCGGAAGATGGAGTTTTTGCGCCTCTGCAAGGCCCTCCACCGCGCCATGCAGGACGGCATCGAGCGCAGCATCCGCCAGACGGGGGTGGACCTGACCACCTCCCAGCTGGATGTGATTATCTGCATCGCCCAGGGGTGCGGCAGGCCGGTGAACCAGCGGGACATCGAGGAGGAGCTGCGGCTCACCAACCCCACCGTCACCGGCATCCTGAAGCGGCTGGAACGAAAGGGCTTTGTCACCCGCACCGTGGGCAGCCGGGACCGCCGCTATAAGGAGGTCCGCCTCACCGAGCGGTGCGCCCTTTTGGGGGAGAGCCTCCATCCCAGCGCCCAGGAGATGCTGGGGGGGATGTTCCGGGGCTTCACCCAGGAGGATTTTGATACCCTCACCCGGCTGCTCCGGCAGCTGGTGGAAAACTGCAAACAGCTCAGCCAGGAGGAAGGGGCCGTCCCGGCCCAGGCGGTCACCGCCTGTCCATCGGGCGCGGCCCGATGAACCCTCTGCTGGGAAAAAGCCATAGAGAACGGAGGAAAAAATACCATGAAGCAACGTGAGAAGATGGGAAAGCGCCTGGCCGCCCTGGGGGTTTCGGCGGCGCTGCTCCTGGCGGCGGGGTGCAGCGGCCTGGAGCCGCCCGCCCCGGCCCAAGCCGAGGGCCCCAAGGCCATTGAGGTGCAAACCGTCTCCGCCAGCTACGGCACCATCGACCGCCAGACCGAGTTTGTGGGCCGGGTGGAGGCAGCGGAAAGCGTCAAGGTCTACGCCACCTCCCAGGCCAAGGTGCTGGAGACCTACGCCGTCCCCGGCCAGCACGTGGAAAAGGGCCAGCTCCTCTTCCAGCTGGATACCGAAAACCTGGAGACCATGGTGGAAACCTCCCGCCTCCAGTACGAGGCCGCCGTCTCCGGGGCCAACACCACCATCATCCAGTCCAAAAACGCCTACGACAGCGCCGGGGATATGTACACCACCATCAAGGAAAGCCGGGACGCCATCGAGGACGCCTGGGAGGGGGCCCAGCGGAGCCTGAACCAGGCCAACGCCGCCCTTCAGGCGGCCCAGGAGGCGGGGGTTACCGGGGAGGAGCTGGCAAAGCTCCAAACCGCCCAGGTGGCGGCCCAGATGGCCTACGAGCAGGCCAGGAACGCCTACATCCAAAACTACGACAAGCTGGATGAGCAGGTGAAGAGCGCCCGCAAGAGCCTGGTCACCGCGCGGGATACATACAAGAACACCAAGGGGGACGAGGACGAGGGCATCACCGGCACCATCCAAACCCAGGTGGACCTGGCGAAAATCAGCTACGACAACGCCGTTAAGGCCCTGAACGAGGCCAAGGTCTACGCCCCCGTTTCCGGCGTCATCTCCATGAAGAACGTGGCGGCCAGCGATATGGCCACCCCCGGCGCCCCCGCCTATGTCATCGACCAGGACAGCGCCGCCCCCATGATTTCCTTCAACCTTTCGGAGGACGGGGCCAACGCCCTGACGGTGGGCTCCCCGGTGACGGTAAGCTACAACGGCCAGGATTACCCCGCCCAAATCACCGAGCTTTCCAACGCCGCCAACCCCCAAACCGGCCTTTACGCCGCCAAGGCCCAAACCGAAGAGCCCCTGGGCACCAGCCGCTCCGGCGGGGTGGTGAAGGTGAAGGCCAGCACCGCCAAGGCGGAAAACGCCCTGCTGCTGCCCCTGGAGCTTTTGGAGTATGACGAGAACCAGCCCTATGTCTACCTCTTCCGGGACGGCGTGGCGGTGCGGGCGGACGTGGTCACCGGCATCTCCTCGGCGGAGGAAGTGGTCATCCTCTCCGGCATCACCGCGGGCGACCAAATTATCACCACCTGGCATCCGGACCTCCGGGACGGGGCGGCAGTGGCCCTGGCCGCCGAAAAGTAAGGGGTCCATCTCCCCCAGGAGGGGGCCGGGGTCGAAGAGGACGGGCGTGCCGGCGGAGGCCAGCTCCTCCAGGAAGT
>WSMP01000173.1 GCA_013316495.1 Angelakisella sp. | reverse complement strand
AAGACCGGGGGGTATCCGGTGATTATCTGCGACCGGGACCATGTTATCAGCGTGGCGGGGGTCTCCAAAAAGGAGCTTATTGAGCGGCGGGTCTCCGCCAGCCTGGAGGATATGATCGAAAACCGCCGGAGCTACGCCTACACCGGCACCGAAAAGAAGCTCCAGCCGGTGGAGGGGGTGGACCACTACAGTCTGGTCCAGTACCCCATTATCGCCTCCGGCGACGTCTGCGGCAGCGTCATGTATCTGATGAACAAGCCGGGGGATACGGCAGGGGATAGCGAGCAGAAGCTCATTGCGGCGGCCGCAGCCTTCTTGGGACGCCAGATGGAGGAGTAAACAGGGGGAGAGAAGGGGTAAAAAACGAAAATCCTAGTGTTTTTCCTGCTTTTTTCGCAAAAACCCTTGCAACGGACGCCGGAATGTGGTATCATACAATACGATAAGGAGATTAGTAAAAGAGTGGGTGCTGCCCGCTCTTTCCTTTATGTACGGGGAAGAAGCCCTGATACTGGAAAAGAAAGGAAGGAATGTGTTTTTGGCCGCGAAGAAGAAGGAAAGCACCACGGCAGTGGCTGCCCGGCTGGCTCAGCCTGTCCTGGAGGAGCTGGGGCTGACCCTGTGGGATCTGCGATTTGAGAAAGAGGGAAGCCTCTGGTATCTGCGGTACTTTGTTGATAAGGAAGAGGGTATCACCATTCAGGATTGTGAGGCCTTCAGCCGGGCGGTGGATAAGCTGCTGGACGAGGCCGACCCCATCGACCAAAGCTATACCCTGGAGGTATCCTCCCCTGGCATCGAGCGGGAGCTGACCCAGGCCTGGCATTACGACGCCTGCATGGGGCAGGAGCTTGCGGTGCGCCTGATCCGCCCGGTGGACGGGGTGCGGGATGTTGTGGGCACCCTGACGGGTTTTGCAGAGAACAGCGTCACCCTGCTGCTTCCCGATGACCGGGAGTTCATCTTCCGGACCGGGGAGGCCGCCTCTGTCCGTCTCTACAATGACTACGATATGGAAGACTTCGGCACTGAAGAAGAAGGAGAATAAGAGAAAATGGCTAAGGCAAAGGCAAGAAAGAACGCCCCCAATACCAAGGAGAAGGACATTCAGGAATTTTTTGAAGCCCTGGCCCTTATGGGGCAGGAAAAGGGCATCCCTCTGGAGTATTTGGTGGAGAAGATTACAGAAGCCATTAAGCTGGCGGTGAAAAAGGATCCCGCTGGCAGCGAGCAGAACATTGTGGAGATTAACCCGGAGACGAAGCGATTCTATGTGGCGATGCAGAAGGAGGTGGTGGAGGAGATTGAGGACCCCACCCTCCAAATCACCATCGAGGACGCCGTGAAGTACAAGGCCGGTGCCCAGGTGGGGGAGCTGGTGGAGATCCCCCTGGAGCCCAAGCGGTTTGGACGCATCGCCGCCCAGTCCGCAAAGCACGTCATCCGCCAGGGCATCCGGGAGGCGGAAAAGGGCCTTTTGTACCAGGAGTTCCGCTCCCGCCAGCACGATATTGTCACCGCCACTGTCCTCCGGAGCGACCCCAAGCGGGGCAGCGTCACCCTGGAAATTGGCACCTCCGAAGCCATCCTGCCTAAAAGCGAGCAGGTCCCTGGAGAGGAGCTTACTGACGGCCAGAAGATTCGGGTTTATGTGGTGGATGCCCAGAACGGGGAGAAGGGTCCCCGCCTGATGATTTCCCGCACCCACCCCAGCCTGGTGAAGCGCCTCTTCGAGATGCAGGTGCCGGAGATTTACGACGGCGTGGTGGAGATTAAGTGCATCAGCCGGGAGGCCGGCAGCCGCAGCAAGCTGGCGGTGCTCAGCCACGACGAAAATGTGGACCCGGTGGGGGCCTGCATCGGCCCCAAGGGGGCGCGGGTCACCAGCATCGTGGAGGAGCTGGGAGGGGAGAAAATCGACGTCATCCCCTACAGCGAGGACCCGGCGGAGTTCATCTCCGCGGCCCTTTCTCCCGCCACCGTCCTCTCGGTAGAGATTGTGGAGAACGATCCCCCCAGCTGCCGGGTCACCGTTCCGGACCAGCAGCTCTCCCTGGCCATCGGCAACAAGGGCCAGAACGCCCGCCTGGCGGCGAAGCTCACCGGCTGGAAAATCGACATCCGTCCGGAAAGCGGCTTCTACGGCGAGGACGAGATGGAGTAAAGCGGAGCGGTAGGAAAAACAAGGCGGTTTCCCCCTTCGGGGAGTTTTTTGGAGGTTAGGCGATGCAGACAAAAAAAATCCCGGTGCGGATGTGCTCCGGTTGCGGTGAGCACTTCCCGAAAAAAGAGCTGGTGCGGGTGGTCCGTTCTCCGGAAGGGGAGCTTTCCATGGATCTCACCGGCCGGAAGCCAGGCCGGGGGGCCTACCTCTGCCCAAAGGTGGAGTGCCTGCGCAAGGCCAGGAAGGCGAAACGCTTGGAGCGCTCCCTGGCCTGCCAGATCCCAGAGGAGGTATACACGCGACTGGAGGAGGAAATCAGCCAAAGTGAATAAACTGATGGGACTTCTGTCCCTGTGCAGAAAGGCCGGCAAGCTGCGAATTGGTTCCCAGCCGGTAAAAGAGGCCGTGGAGGCGGGGGAGGCGAAGCTGGTGCTTTACGCCGCGGATTTCTCCCCCCGCAGCCGGGGGAGGATGGAGCTAATCCTGGAACAAAGCGGCGTCCCCCCAAAAGTGTATCAGACAGGACTGACGATGTTCGACCTGTCCCAGGTGTGTGGAAAACTGGCCGGAGTTGTGGCAGTGGCCGACAGCGGATTTGCGGCCGGGATGGAAAAGCTGATGACAAGAGACGAAGGAGGAGCAGAATAGATGATCGAAAAGTACAGAGTTCACGAGGTCGCCAAGGACCTGGGTATCCCCAGCAAGGATCTCATCGCCCTGCTGGAGGCGAACTTCCCCGGCGAACCCAAGAAGCACATGACCGCTCTCACCGATGCGGAGCTGAACCTGGTGTTCGATAAGTTCACACGGGAGCGCAGCCTCCCCAATCTGGAAAGCTATTTTGCCCTCCAGAGCCAGCGGCCCAAGGCCCCGGCGCCAAAACCGGCCCCCAAGGCG
>WSMP01000014.1 GCA_013316495.1 Angelakisella sp. | reverse complement strand
GGGTGAGGAGGGCGGTGCGGGCGCCCAGGGAGCCGTCGGAGACGATTTTCAGGGGACCGATGGAAAAGTTCCCCACCGTCCAGCCGGGGTGGTAGCCCAGGGCAAAAAATTCCTCCAGCTCCGCCACCGAGGGGAAGAGGCATTGCTCCACCACCCGGATAGGCAGCGCCTCCTCCTGGGCCAGCCGGCAGTAAACCTCCAGCACCTCCCGCCAGGTGAGGCCAGGGATGGTGCAAAGGTCATCGGAATGAACGGCGGTAAGCCCCAAGGAGGCGGCCTTTTCCACTGCGTTTTTCAGCCATCGGGAAAGCTCTTTCTGGGTGACAGGGCCGGTATCAGTCTGGGGAAGCAGCCCCATGGCGTTTTCCCGGAAGATGCCGTTCAGCCTGCCGTCTTCATCCCGGCCAATCTCCCCGCCCACCGGGTCGGGCGTAGTCCCGTCCAGGCCCGCCAGGGCAATGGCGGCGGAATTGGCGGCGGCGATGTGCTGGCAGACCCTGGTGAGGACCAAGGGATTTTCCGGGGCCATGGCGTCCAGCTCCCGGAGGGTGGGCATCTGCCGGTGAGGGAAACGGTCCTGGTTCCAGCCCCATCCCAGCACCAGCCGCCCCGGAGGGAGCTTTCGCTCCCGGATAAAGGCCCGGAGGATTTCGCCCATCTCCCCAGGGGAGGAGGCGGGGGCCAGATCGGCCAGCTCCATCCCGCGGCCGGTTTCCGCCAGGTGCAGATGGCTGTCCCCCAGCCCCGGCAGCAGGGGGAGTCCCTCCAGGTCGATGGCTTGGGTCCCTTGCCCCGCCAGCTCCAGCAGCTCCTCCCCGCCTACAGCGGCGATGCGGGAGCCGTTTACAGCCACGGCGGAGGCCCAAGGGGCGGCGGGACAGCCGGTCCAAATCCGGCCGTTGTGAAAGATGAGGTCCATAGATGAGGCTCCTCCCCACAGTTAAGATTGGTTTGATGGCAGCATTGAACTGCCTGGAACTCCAGGCACCCGCCAGGATTTTTGGAAAGGGTAAGGCCGAAGGCCGTGTAGGGCGAGACACCGGGGGCACCCCGGAGGGCGAAACACCGGCGGCACGCCGGTATTATAGCATAAAATGGGGCGAAATTCCAGAAAGAATGCGCGCTTGCCATTCTGTGGCAGGGGAGTTATAATAAAAATATACATTCCAAAGGCGGAAAGGAGAGGATTTATAGATGTTGGAAATGGTCAAGGGCTGCCAGGTCCCCTTCCCGGAGAAGCTGGGGGAAGGGTACAAAATGGAGGAGCGTATGATAACCGCCAATGTGGGCGCCGGGAAGCTCCGGCAGGCGGTGGAAAATTTCATCGCCATGCACGCCAGCGAGAGGCTGTTTTTTATCCTGGAAATCCCCACCAACCAAAAGGAGGAACCGGAGCCGGAAAAGGTCCTCCACAAGGATGTTTATTACCTGGACGGATGCAGCCGGAAAAAGGCTTTGGGCATCCTGGAGGACTACGGGGAGCTGCTGATTCAGGACGGGATGTCCGCCTTTGGCTTTGGCTGCCAGGAGACCGGGGATGAAATTATGGTGGAAAAGTACAACATCCTAACCCTCTGGAGCCGCCGCCGTTTGGAGAAGTACCGGGCTTTTTTTGAAAAGCTGGATATTGGGGAGAGGGAAGAGCTGGTCACCGCCTGGGATACCTTTGAGCAGCAGCACCCCGGCAGAACCCGGCTTTACACCCTGGAAGGGAAAAGTATCTACGACCTCCCGGAGGCTATGAAGAGCCAGGGGCTGTACTTCGCGGAGCGGCGGGAAGACAGGTGAAGAGTAAACAGCGCATCTCCCAAACGGAAGGTGCGCTGTTTTTCAGTGGGACTTGAAGGCTATTGCTCCAGGAAGCCCTTTTTCCGCAGCCATTGGGCACAGTCCAGAAGCCACCGGTCCGGGGTCAGGATGCAGTCCCGGAAGGTAATCTGCACTGAAACATAGCCGGTGTAACCGGTTTCCTGTAGGCTCCGAAGCAGCCCCTCCATCTCGTCACCGGTGCTGCCAAGGACCTGTCCGCCCCGGTCTGCCAGGTAGAAATGGCCCAGTTTTCCTCCAAACAGCTCCATACATGAAGGGATGGGCAGCCCCGCCTCTGCCGCCTCCGGCAGAGATACCGCCGCCAAGATGTTCTCCCGGTCCGCCTCCCGCACATACTCCGCCAGGGAGGGAAGGTCCCAGGCAAAGGAGCCAATTTGCCTGCCGCTGGTTCCAACCAGGAGGATAAGGCCCCGCTTTTGGGCCTCCCCGGCAAGTTTTTGCAGGTTTTGGAGGCTCCGCTCCCGGTTTTTTTCGCTCTGCCGGTCCAGATGCTGCCAGCCGGTTCCCACCCGGAGCATCTTTGCCCCCAGTGCCGCCGCGTCGTCCAGGTAGCCGGAAAGGATACCCAGGCTCTTTTCTTCCATGGCCGGGTCCGGGGAGGCGATGTTCCAGGGGTATTTTACCATCTGCTCCGGGGAAAAGACGGGGGCGGTGAGGCCGCTGGCCTGCATCAAAGTTTTTAACTCCTCCCGGCGGCGCTCCATTGCCTCCGGCGCTCCTGCAAAGCAGTAGTGGGGAGAGGCCAGCCAAAGCTCCATTCCGGGAAAGCCTGCGGCGGAGATGCTGCGCATCATGTAGTCCAGGGTGTAGTGCCAGTAGGGCGAGGTCTCTGCAATCAGCTTCATACGGCTCATTCCGCCACCTCCCATCCGTCGGAGCAGTCCAGGGTGCCGCCGTCAAAGTGGGCCTTTAGCACCTCTATGTTGCGCCGGTAGTAGGGCTCCGGGTCGGCCTTGTATTTTGCCGCTGCCATCTCCATGGTGATATACCGGGAATAGCCGTGCTTGCGCAGGGCGTTCAGGTGCTCGTCCAGGTTTTGGGTGCCATCCCCCCAGATGAGGTGCCCGTCCGGAGCGCCGTCATTCAGGTGGAAGTGATGAATCTTCTTCCCCAGGGCGGCGAAGTAATCCTCGGTCCGCTCCCCGGCGCAGTATACCGGCACAGTGTCCACGCAGCAGGCCAGGTAGGGGTCGTTCAGCTCCTCCACCACCCGGCAGGTGTCCCGAAGGTTTGCCGTGAGGGTGGATTCCCCAATGCGCAGCGTCTCATAGCAGAGAACCACCCCGGCATCTCTGGCAGTATCCAGCAGCCGCAGGACGGAGTCTATTGAATATTTGTACCCCTCGGAAAGGGGCCGGTCCCGGTAGGGACGCCCTGGGCAGAGGAGCATCTGGTGGGCGCCCAGCTCTGCCGCCGCCTGGATGAACCATTTGTACACCTCCACCGTGTGCTCCCGGACCGCCTTTTCTGCGGCAGCCAGGTTCACCGGGTAGACATTCTGCTCCGGCATCATGGAGACCACCCGCAGCCCTGCATCCCGGAGCTTTTTGCGCACCAGAGGGATCGGGTCTCCGCCATCGTAGGGGTGCAGATGGGTGGAACAGCCGTAAAGCTCGATGTTGCGAATCCCCAGCCGCTGCATGGAATCCAGGAAGTAATCGAAGGAAAAGCGGTTATATGCCATGTTGGTCCCTGCCAGCTGGTTCAAAAGCAGCTTAGACATTTCCGCCCTCCTTAATAGATGTACTCGCTGTAGGCCTCCAGGCTGCGCTGGTCGCAGGCAAAGGGATCCTGGTAGTAGGAGGCCAGGGTCAGCTCCTGGCTCAGGAGGCCCTGGTAGCCATTTTCGTACAGGGTCCGCAGGTCCTCCTCCAGGCTCCGCTTGCCCTCCCCCCAAACCAGGTGGAAATAGGGGGTGCCGTCCTGGAAATGGGTGTGGATGATATCCTTTGCGTCAAAAGCGTCGAACCAGTCCTGGATGGTCTCCCCGGAGACCCCCATGGCGCAGGTGTCAATCATCACCTTGAAGGCGGGGTGGTTCACAGCGTCGAAGAGCCGCCGGATGTCCTTTACGGTGGCTCCCACCAGGGATTCCTGGGGGCGGAGAGATTCGCAGCAGATTTTGATGCCGTAGGGCTCTGCAAAGGCGCAAAGGCGCTGCATGCTGTCCACCACCCGCTTAAAGACCTCCTCCTTTGGCTCGTTCATGTAGCCCCAGCCGGTGTTCACCTGAAGGAGGGGCGCGCCAAGCTCCGCCGCCACACGAATACCGTTGGTGAAGAAGCCGAAGGACATATCGTTTAGCTCCTTTTCCTTGGCGGCAAACTGGTACTGGAACCGGCAGCTTTGGGCGCAGAGGGAGCCCACCCGAATGCCGTGCTCCCGCAGGAGCCTTTTCTGCTGGGTCAGGTCGCCGATGTGGCGGTGGTCCATAAAGATGCTTTGATGCCCGGCGATAAGCTCCGCGTTGGTGAGGCCCAGCTTCTCCATACATTCGCAGAAGTAGTGGAAGGGGTAAAAGGCCTCGTAGTGGATGTTGAAGTTGCAAAGACGGTCCTTGCTGAAGTATTTCATTCTGCCTTTCTCCTTTCCTCAGTCCTCAAGATAGGGGATAAACTGCTCCAGGTTTTTCCGGTCCGCGGCGGGGGGATAGAACCAGTAGTTCTCCGGGTAAAAATCCCGGCCGGAAAATCTCCCCTCCTCGTCCAGCAGGGAGGAATCGAACCACATCCCCCGAAGATTGGTGTTAAGGCCAAGACAGCCCTTGTAGCCGTACTTTTCCAGGGTCTCCAGGTAGGTGTCCAGGGGGTGGAGCCCCTGGCCCCACACCAGCCGTCCGCCGGGGCGGCCATCGGTGAAGTGGATATGTACAATCTTTTCCCCCAGGGCCTGGAACCACTGCTCCAGGGTCTCCCCGGCGCAGCGCACGGCACAGACGTCCAAAGTGGCCTTTACAAAGGGATGGTCCACTGCGGCCAGCAGCTTTTGCAGCTGGGGCAGGGTGTTGATAATCACCGAATCGGCAGAAGGCATTGTCTCCACCGCAATAACCACCCCCAGCTCCTGGGCGATGGGGGCCAGCTTTTTCAGGGTATCCACAGCCCGTTGGAAAACCGCCTCCGGGTCCTCGGTTTTAAGACCGCCGGCGCAGTTTATAGGCATCACAGCCGCTCCCAGCTCCTGGGCGGACTTCAGGGCGTTGGTGTAATAGGGAATTGCCAGCTTTTGCACCTCTTCGTTGTAGGCGGCGACGGGGAACTGATAGAGGGCGGATTCCGGGGTGAGGGCCGCCACCCGCAGCTCCCGGCTCTCAATCTCCGCCCGGAGGGCGGCGCAGTCCGGGCGCTGCTGGTAATCCATCAGGAAGTGGGGCGCTCCCGCCCAAAGCTCGATGGTCTTCATCCCCAGCTCCCGCTGCGTGTCCAAAAAGTCCTGGAATGGATACATCCGGTAGTTGATGTTCACCGCGGCCAGCTGTTCTCTGCGAATTGTTGCCATGTAAGTCCTCCTTTCGGCAATTGCATCCGAACCGGTCTTTGCTGCTGCAATTGTTATAATACATTATAATACTAATATTCCGGATGTCAAGACTTTTTTGTGCGAATTGCTGGTATACAAAAAGCTGCGGCGCAAGGCCGCAGCTTTGGATAACCCACAAGGTTTCTTATTTTGTAAACGTTGATGGCAAGGAGGGGAAAAGCGGAAAAAGGAACAGACAGCCCCGCCCCTTACAGGAGCTTCTCCTGGCAGAGCCAGTTGATGCCATACAGCTGGCAGGTCCCCACGGTGGCAAAGCCAAACCTGCGGTAGAGAGCCAGAGCCGGCGGGTTATCCCGGCTTACCAGCAGACGGATAGAACCGGCGCCCCGGCGGGGGGCTTCCTCCAGCAGCCACTGGAGGAGGGCCCCCGCCAGGCCCTGTCCCTGGACCTCCGGCAGTATCCCGATGCGGCAAAGCTCAAAGGGAGATGTGACGTTGGGTTCCCAGCAGGGGAGAGCCTGGATATCCTCGTCCGGCTCCCCGCAGGAGGCGGCCCCCCACAGGGTCCCGTCCTTCCCCCACAGGCAGTAGAGGGAGCCGCGGGCGATGTCCCCGGTGACAAAGTCCCGGTCCGGGTAGCTGTTATCCCAGGAGGAGCCGGGGGTTCGGGCGGCGGCCCGGTAAAGGGCCAGCACCGCCTCGGCGTCCCCGGCGCAGGCCGGGGCGATGGTAAAACGGTCCGCAGGCATGAGGGACCTCCTTCTTTCGATTTGCGCAGATTTCGGAGTGTTTCACTACGTTGCAAATACTTTAGTCGTTCTTCTTTTTGCTTCTTTTTCTAAATACTCGTTCAAAATGAAATTCTTTCATTTTGAACACGCCCGCTTCGCGTGCTGGCATCGCTTCGCGCTGCCCCGTCTCATTGGAAATTCCCAAGGGAATTTCCTGATCTTTCGCAAGAAGAAAAAGAAGGTAGGGCGCTGTGCCCAGCCCTAACGGGCCGCTTTGCGTCCCTTCGGGCACGTCTGCTGCGCAGAAGGCACGTTTCGGAGCGCAACCGAGCGAAGCGAGGCTCTTGGCGCGGAGATGGCGGCAGCCCAGATTGGCGTAAAAGGCGCTTTTTATTACGCCTTAACCGCGGCCTTCAGCGCCTCCACCTTGTCGGTCCTCTCCCAGGCCACGTCCAGGTCGGTGCGGCCCATGTGGCCGTAGGCGGCCAGCTGGCGGTAGATAGGACGGCGCAGATCCAGCTCCCGGATGATGGCGGAGGGGCGCAGGTCGAAGACCTTTTCCACTGCCTGCTCCAGCGCCTCGTCCGGCACGGTGCCGGTGCCATAGGTGTCCACGCAGATGGAGACAGGCCGGGCCACCCCGATGGCGTAGGCCAGCTGGATGAGGCAGCGGCGGCAGAGACCGGCAGCCACCAGGTTTTTAGCTACCCAGCGGGCGGCATAGGCGGCGCTGCGGTCCACCTTGGTGGGGTCCTTGCCAGAGAAGGCGCCGCCCCCGTGGCTGCCCCAGCCGCCGTAGCTGTCCACAATAATCTTGCGTCCGGTCAGGCCGCTGTCCCCGTGGGGGCCGCCTACCACAAAGCGGCCGGTGGGGTTGATGAGGTACTGGCAGTTTTTGCGCAGCTCCTCCGGGACCACAGGTTTGATGACATATTTCTTGATGTCCTCGTGAATCTGCTCCTGGGTGACCTCTTCCCCGTGCTGGGTGCTTACCACAATGGTGGTGATTTCCACCGGTCTCCCGTCCTCGTACCGCACTGTCACCTGGGTCTTGCCGTCGGGGCGCAGGTAGGGGAGGGTGCCGTCCTTGCGGACCTTGGTGAGCTGCCGGGCCAGGCGGTGGGCGTAGGCGATGGTCATAGGCATCAGCTCCGGGGTCTCGTCACAGGCGTAGCCGAACATCATTCCCTGGTCCCCGGCGCCGTTTTGCTCTTCCGCCTCCCCGGCCTTCGCCTCGGCGGCGTTGTCCACCCCCAGGGCGATATCCGGGGACTGCTCGTGGATGGAGGTGATGACCCCGCAGGTGGCCCCGTCAAAGCCGTAGGCGGCGTTGTCGTAGCCGATATCCAGAACGATCTCCCGCACCAGCTTTTGAACATCCACATAGCAGTGGGTGGTCACCTCGCCGATGACCTGGACCAGGCCGGTGGTGCAGCTGGTCTCGCAGGCCACCCGGCCCATGGGGTCCTCCCGGAGAATCGCGTCCAGAATGCCGTCGGAAATCTGGTCGCAAACCTTGTCGGGGTGGCCCTCGGTCACCGATTCGCTGGTGAAGTAGTAGTTTCGCATTGCTTTGTCCTCCTTACTCTCGCTCCGGAATCCCTTGAAAAAAGGCACCCGGAAAAGCCTTCCGGGCGCCTGAAAAAATCTCATCTCCCGGATCTCTCCGCAGGATTTAGCACCTTGCCTTTCGGCAGGTTGCCGGGCTTCCCAGGGCCTGTTCCCTCCGCCACTCTTGATAAGAGATATTGAATTGTGCTTTTATTTTAGCTTGCTTTGGAGACTTTGTCAACCCTTTTGCCGATGGTATTTTCCCTAATGAAGGAGGAGAGGCGCTTATACAGCAGGAGAGTGATGAGGGAAAGGATGGTCCCCTTGACGAGATTGAAGGGCACCGCGCCGAAGAGGATGTAGGTATCCACGCTGCCGATGAGGGGGTTGACCGAGGAGCAGGCGGAAAGGATGGCTTCAATGGGCATCACATTGGCAAAGAAGGGGATGAGCATGTATTTGTTGGTGAAGCATCCCACAATGGTCATAGCCAGGGTGCCGCAGGCCATTCCCAGAATAGCCCCCTTTTTGGTGTGGTGCCGGCGGTACAAAAGGGAGGCGGTGACGCAGAAGGCGGAGGTCATAAAGAAATCCCCCAGTTCCCCCACACAGCCGGTGGAGGAGGAAAAGGCGTGGACAATGTCCTTTACCATGGTGATGAGGACGGCAGAAACCGGCCCGAACATAAAGGCAGCCAGCAGGCTTACCGCTCCGCTCAGGTCCACCTTCAGGAAGGGGGGGCAGAAGGGTAGGGGAAACTCGAAGAACATGACGACAATGGCGATGGCGGCGAACATGGCGCTGTAGGTGATCTTCTTGGTGCTGCTAAGTGTGCTGGACATATGGGGCTCCCTCCAAAAAATAAAGTATTTTTTGGCTTGTTCGGGGAAAAAGAAGACCCTCTGCGCGGTTTGGCACAGAGGGCGTTGTCGGCTGATCCCAAGGGCAGAGCCCTTGCGCTCGGCTTCCGTTTCTTCCATCCAGACTTTGAAAGCACCGGCCCTCATCCTCCCGATGAGACCCAATGGCTTCCATCACTGTCGGTACCGGATTCTCACCGGTTCGGCACGCCTGCAAAGCGCGCTCGCGGCACTTGTGGCATTCTCTGCCCATCACCGCCGGTGGGGAATTTCACCCCGCCCTGAAACAAAACCATCTATAGTATAGCACGGCGGCGGGAAATGTCAAGACGCTCTCCTCCGGCATAGGATGGGAAAAAGCAAAACAGGAGGTTTTTTATGATGATTGATGCGGCAAAGGGGGTCTTTCTAATCGTTGTGGGCTATCTTGCCATTGTGGGCCTTGCCCAGATCTGCGTCACCATCAGCCGGTGGTTTTCCTCCGCTGGGGGGCTGGATCACTGCTGGCTGGTGGTGGCCGCCACCCCTGGGGACCAGGGGATTGAGATGCGCCTGCGCCAGGCCTACAGCCAGACCCTCACCATCCCAGCCCTGGACGGGGTGCGTATGGCGGTGGTGGATAGCGGAGCGGACGCCGAGACGCTGCGCATCTGCCAGTGCTTCTGCGAGGAAAAGGGGCTGCCCCTCCTCCCCGCCGGGAAGATGGAGGTGCTGGTGCGAAAGGAAGGATAAGGCAGAAAAAAAGGGGGGCGTCCGCCCCCTGATTTTTTATTCGTACCCAAACCGCCCCATCTCCCGCAAAGCCTCAAACATCCGGGGGCTTTGCCGCTCGAAGACGGTAAAATCTACATTCGTCACCTTGTCGTTTTTCACCGCCGCCACCGGGGCGTAGATAACGCTTTTTTTCACCTCGTCCACCGAAATACTCACGTCGGCAAAGATGACGTCCGGTTCCAAAGCCGCCACGTTGGCCCGGTCATAGAGCCAGCCGGTGTAGGCCGCCGCGTCGTTAACAAAGCCCAGCTCCTCCAGCAGGGACCCCTCAAAGGTTTCCCCGGTGGCCATGCCGTACCCCATCTGCCGCAGGAGAATGGCCTTGGGGGAGGTGCCGTTGGAATACCCCGCTCCCTCCTCCAGCATCCCGGAAAGCTCCGCCCAGTAGCCCTCCCCGTGGTTTTTCCCGGAGACGTTTCCCATCAGGGCCAAGGCCAGATTCAGATAGTTCTGCTGCAGCTCCTGGAGGCTCTCCGCCCGCTCCAGCACCAGCACCGGAATCTCCTGCTGCTGGAACCAAATAAGGTCCTGCTCGGTGAGCCTTGCCGCAGTTACCACCAGGTCCGCCCCCTGGGATTGGATCTGGCTGGTTTTGGGAGCCAGAACGGTGCCGCAGCGGTGGCGCTTCTCCACCTCCGCAGGGGGGTAATCGCAGTAATCGCTTACCCCGACCACCCGGCTGCCAAGGCCCATGGCAAAGAGCATCTCTGTTGTGCCAGGGGAAAGGGAAATCACCTTCTGGGGGGCCGCCAGGATGTCCGTTTCCCCAATGCGCACCGGCCAGTCCGGGTCGCTTTCCACCGAGCTGCCCCCAGAGGAGGGGGCGCTGCCTCCGCTGGAGGGGGCGTTTTCCTTTTTTTTGCAGCCGGGGAGGGCGAGAACCAGCGTCGCCACCAGCAAAAGAGCGGTCAATTGTTTTAGCTTCATTTTAAAATCCTCACAGCTTGTTGGCAAGGCCCTTGTACATACAGATGGCGGCGATGATGCAGATAATTTGGGCCACGTTGATTTGGAGCTGGAACCCGAAGGCCACCTGCAAAACCGCCAGGTCCAGCAGCATCGGCTCCTGGGTGGAGATGCCCACGCGGCCGCCGTAGCTGAGCCACCCCAGGAAGGGCATCCCGGCGGTGGCGCTGGCCAGGAGGGAGCCTACCACCACCCCCGCCAGCAGCAGAAAGATCAGAATGAGATTGTGCTTCCATTTCATGGGCTTATATCCTCCCCCAATGCGCCTTGGCTATAATAGAGCTGGATGGCGGCCTGGGCCAGGGCCCCCACGTCGGCCATTGAGCCGATGCTCCCCGCCTGGCGGCGGAGGGCGGCGGCCCCCCGGATGCCGGTCATATACCAGCCGCAGTGCTTGCGGGCCTC
Organism: Angelakisella sp.; assembly: GCA_013316495.1. Taxonomy (GTDB): domain Bacteria; phylum Bacillota; class Clostridia; order Oscillospirales; family Ruminococcaceae; genus Angelakisella. The sequence goes on along the minus strand of WSMP01000014.1, from coordinate 9,694 downwards.
CCGGAAGGCCACCTGCGGCCCCTTGTACTGCTCCATCAGGCGGATATGCCGGAGCATCACCGCCATTCGCTCTTCTATAGGCGGCTCCGGGAGGAGGCTTCCGTCCTGGAGAAAGGCGGCAATCTGCCCAAAGAGCCAGGGCCGCCCCAAGGCGCCCCGCCCCACCATTACCAGATCACAGTCGGTTTCCTCCAGCATGGCCTTGGCCTTTTGGGGGCTGTCCACATCCCCGTTGCCAATAACCGGAATGGACACTGCCGCCTTCACCTGGCGGAGGATGTCCCAATCCGCCGGGGGGGCGTACATCTGGGCCCGTGTGCGCCCGTGGACGGTAATGGCGTCCGCCCCGCTTTCCTGGGCCATCCGGGCAAACTCTACGGCGTTGATGTGGCCTTCATCCCAGCCCTTGCGGAACTTCACCGTCACCGGCACCGGGCTGGCGCTTTTTACCGCCCGGATGATTCGGGCCGCCAGCTCCGGCTCCTTCATCAGGGCGGCGCCGGCCCGGTTCCCGGCTATCTTGGGGGCGGGACAACCCATATTCAGGTCAATAACCTGGGGGGAAAAGCGCAGGGCGGCTTCGGCCCCTCTGGCCATTGCCTCCGGGTCGTCCCCAAAAAGCTGCACCGCGCCGGGCCGCTCCTCCGGCCCCATTTCCAGCAGCGCTTCGGTCTTCCGGCTTCCCTGGAGAAGCCCTCTGGCGCTGGTAAGCTCCCCCACCGTGTACACCGCCCCGAATTCCCGGCAGATCTGCCGGAAGGCCCGGTCCGCCACCCCCGCCATGGGGGCCAGGGCCGCGCCGCCCTCCAGAACCAGCTCTCCAAGATGCAAGGCCATCACCCCCTTCCTCCAGTTTCCAAGTTGCGTTTAAATATTTTACCAAAAAAGCGGGCGGAGAGCAAGAACCTGTATCCTTGAGACCAACGTTGTTTTGTGCTATAATGTCCAGGACAAGGTGGGTGATTTGGAAAATGGAGGAATTATCCCAAAGCGGAGCCTTTACAGGGGCGCTGGACCCAGATAGTTTGGAGGCAACTCTGCACAGCATACGCTATTATGCCGCCATCCGCAAGCGGAAAGATGATGTGTCCGCCATTGCCCGAAACACAGGATGGAACGAATATGCCATCCAGCAGATTAAAAATCACATTTTCTTTTCCTTTCACGATTTGGGAGGTCCGGAGCCAGAACGGTTTGATCCGGATTATCACATGGCGGTTTCCTGGCAGCGGCTGATTGAAGGCCGGGAGATACGCTTTCAGGACATGGTGCTGCTAAAGCACGAGTACCTGGAGTTGACCCTGATGCGTACAAAAGGGCTTTCTTATTTGGAAGCTCATAGTCTGGCAAACGAGAAGCATAATTATGGAAAAGCAATACAGGAGGCAATACAATGAATTTATTAAAGCTGGAGCGAGTTGACCAGGGAAGTGTGTGGTATCTTTACCAGCCAGAAGGGAAAGGGGAATTTGGAGAGGTTGTATTCCATTTTGCGAGTGCGGCTCCAACGGTCGCAAAGGCCGCTCCCCAGGATGCCGGCAGCCGGTACGGCATCAAGGCCGCTGCCAAGGTAGCGGAATTTGTGGAGAAGAAAAATCTCCCCATGGAATATGTCCAGGCTTGGTACTGAAAGCCGGTTTCATATTTTGAGACACACTAGAAGGGATAGCAGCGTGTAACGAAAAGGGGCCAGCCAGATGATGTGCAGAAAGATGCGAACCTGGTTCTAAGAGCCTGTTCAAGATCTCCAGGTATAGCGAATTGGCAGGGATTTTTTCGCCCTGCAAGGCAAAAAATTGCAGGAATACTTGGTGTCTTCCAAAATTTTTTAACGCAGCAGGACGGAAAAAGACCTGTCAAGGCGGTGTGCTTGGAGATCTTGAATAGGCTCTAAGGATACTTGGCGTCTGACAGAGTGCTTTTGCAAAAAGCGGCTGTGTTCCCGCTCCGGAGGTTTGTTTTATGAAATTTCTCATCGTTGATTCCAACAGCATCCTAAACCGCGCCTTTTACGGCATCAAGCTCCTTTCCACCAAAAACGGGGAGTACACCAACGCCGTCTACGGCTTTTTTAACATCGTCCTGAAGCTGATGGACGACCTGGCCCCGGAGGAGGCGGTTTTCGCCTTCGACCTCCCGGCCCCCACCTTCCGCCACAAGCTCTACGACGGCTACAAAGCCCAGCGCAAGGGAATGCCCCCGGAGCTGGGGCAGCAGCTGCCGGTGGTGAAGGAGCTTATCACCGCCCTGGGCTGGCCGGTAGTGGAGTGCGAGGGGTACGAGGCGGACGACATCCTGGGTACCCTGGCGAAGGGAGTGGAGGAGCAGGGGGGAGATTCCCTTCTTCTCACCGGGGACCGGGATTCCCTCCAGCTGGTGGACGAGCACACCACCGTCATCCTGGCAGCCACCCGCGCGGGGGGCGCCCAGTACCTCACCATGGACCCGGCGGCGGTGAAGGAAAAATACGGCGTCGAGCCCCTCCAGCTTATTGAAACCAAAGCCCTGATGGGGGATAGCTCGGACAACATCCCCGGCGTGGCGGGCATCGGGGAAAAAACCGCCTTCTCCCTCATCCAGAAGTACGGCTCGGTGGAGCGCATCTACCAGGATGTGGAAGGGCTGGAGGTCCCCGCCGGGGTGAAGAAAAAGCTGCTGGCCGGGGAAGAGATGGCCCGCCTCAGCCGGAAGCTGGGGATTATCTGCCGGGAGGCCCCTATTTCGGTAAAGGCGGAGGACTACCGCCGGGCTCCCATGGACGAGGGCCGCCTCTGCGCCATCCTCAGCCGGCTGGAGCTGCATACCCTTATGGCCCGGCTGAAGCTGGACCCCAGCGCTGTTCCCCTGGCCCAGGCGGATATTCCGGCGGCCAAGGGGGAGGAGTACGCCCTGCTTTCTGCCCCCCTGGACCTTGGGAAGCTGGCCGCCCTGGAGGGCCCCATCGCCATCGCCGGGGATTGGAAGGGGGAGCGGCTGGAAAAGCTGGCGGTAGCCAGGGCGGGCAGGCTTTGGCTTGTCCAGGAGCCTGGGGCGGAGCTGCTGGCCGGGCTAAACGCCCTTCCCGGTGAAAAATACCTGGAGGACAGCAAGCCCTGGTGCCGCGCTATTCTGTCCCTGGACCCCGCCGCGGAGGTGCCGGTGGCCTTTGACCTGCGGCTGGCGGGGTATCTCCTCAGCCCCAATTCCACCGAGTACACCCCATCCCGCCTGGGGGCGGAATACGCCGTCCCGGTCCCCGCCCTCCTGGGGGAGGGAGCGGAGGAGGCCCCGGAGGTGGTCCGCCGGGCCGCCTGGCTGCTGCCCATCTGCCGCAGGCTGGAAAGGGAGATTGCCGCCGGCGGGATGGAGATGCTGCTCCATCAGGTGGAGATTCCCCTGGCCCAGGTGCTGGCCTCCATGGAACAGGAGGGCTTTCTCATCGACCTTGCGGGGCTGGAGGCCTTCGGGGAGGAGCTGAAGGGTCTCATCGCCGGGCTGGAAAGGGAAATCTATGAGCTGGCAGGCAAAAAGTTTAACATCAACTCCCCCAAGCAGCTGGGGACGCTCCTCTTTGAGGAGATGGGCCTGCCGGCAGGGAAGAAGACCAAAAGCGGCTATAGCACCGACGCCGAGGTGCTGGAGGGCCTCATCCCGCACCACGCCATCATCTCTAAAATACTGGACTACCGCAAGTACGCAAAGCTCCTTTCTACCTATGTGGAGGGATTAAAGAACGCGGTGGGGCCGGACGGGCGCATCCACACCACCTTCAACCAAACTGAAACCCGCACCGGCCGCATCTCCTCTCTGGAGCCCAATATGCAGAATATCCCCATCCGCACCGAGCCGGGGAGCCGGATGCGCCGGTTCTTCCCCGCCAAGGCGGGCTGCCTTTTGGTGGACGCCGACTACAGCCAGATTGAGCTGCGGGTGCTGGCGGCCATTGCGGAGGATGAGAAGATGATTGAGGCCTTCCGCTCCGGGGAGGATATCCACCGGAACACCGCCGCCCAGGTCTTCGATATGCCCCCCCTCTTTGTCACCCCCATGATGCGCAGCCGGGCCAAGGCGGTGAACTTCGGCATCGTCTATGGCATCTCCGCCTATTCTCTCTCCAAGGATATTGGGGTCACCGTCTCGGAAGCGGACCAGTATATCAAAAATTATCTGAAGACCTACCAGGGGGTCAAGGCCTATATGGACCGCACCGTGGCGGAGGCGGGGGAGAAGGGCTTTGTCTCCACCCTCTTCGGCCGCCGCCGGTATCTGCCGGAGCTGAAGTCCTCCAACCGCAACCTCCGGGCCTTTGGGCAGCGGGTAGCCATGAATATGCCCATCCAGGGCACCGCGGCGGATATCATTAAAATCGCCATGGTGCGGGTTTACCGCCGCCTGCGGGAGGAGGGCCTCCGGGCAAAGCTGATTCTCCAGGTCCACGATGAACTGATTGTGGAGGCCCCGGAGGCGGAGGCCCGGCAGGTCCAGGCCCTGGTGCAGGAGGAGATGGAGGCCGCCGTCTCCCTGGCTGTCCCCATGGAGGTGGACGCCAAAACCGGCAAGGACTGGGGGGAGGCCCATTGAGCCACATTGCTGCAAGGATTGCCGCCGCCGTCCCGGCTGACGCCGGGGAAATTGCCCGGCTGGAGGCCGCCTGTTTTTCCCACCCCAGAAGCGAAAATGCCCTCCGGGAGGAAATTGCCCAGCCGGAGCGGTATCTGCTGCTGGTGCAAAAGCGGCAGGGCCAGCTGGAGGGCTATGTCGGCCTGGAATATGTGCTGGACGAGGGGTATATTACCGACCTGGCGGTGTTTTCCAGGTGCCGCCGTCACGGGGTGGGCACCGCCCTCCTCCGGGAGCTGGAGCGCCGGGGGCGGGCGCTGGGCCTGCGGTTTTTGACCCTGGAGGTGCGCCCCAGCAACGCCGCCGCCCTGGGGCTTTACCGGGGGATGGGCTATTGGGAGGAGGGCCGCCGCCGGGATTTTTACACCAGCCCCAGGGAGGACGCCCTGCTGCTGACCAAGTATCTGTGAGGGAAGACGATGGAATACGACGACATGCACGCCGTGCTGCGGGATTACAACTGGGACGATGGCTTTGCTTTTTTGTCCGATTTGGAAGGGAAAAGCGGCCCGAAGGAGTGGAGGGACTTCAAAACAGCGAAGGGTATCCAAATCGCGCGGATTTTAAGTCGATTTACTGTGTTGCAAATGCGTTGGCCGCTTTTCTTTTTGCTTCTTTTTCTTTTCCCGTGAAAAGAAAAAGAAGGCGGGGCTCTGCGCCCCCCCAGATTGGCTTAAACTTCTCGTTTGAACACGCTCAAAACAACAGGGAGGAATCGACATGACCTATCAGGAGGTATTGGAAAACGCAAAGAAAAATTTGGCGCCCCGGTGCCGGGTGTGCAGGGAATGCGACGGCCGGGCCTGCCGGGGGGAGGTCCCCGGAGCCGGGGGGAAGGGCACCGGCGCTGCCTTTATCCGCAATGTGGAAAAGCTCCGGGAGATTACCCTGAATCTGGACGTTCTCTATGACAACCAGGGCCAGGACAGCACCGCTTCTTTTTGGGGCCGGAGGTTTGCCGCCCCGGTCTTCGCCGCCCCCATCGGCGGCATGGCCCACAATTACACCCCCGCCATGGACGAGGCCGCCTGGACCAAGGCGGTGGTGGACGGCTGCGCTGACGCCGGAGTGCTGGCCTTCACCGGGGATGGGGTGAATCCGGAGCTGCTGGAGCTGCCCCTGGAATGGATGAAGGAGCGGGGCGGTCTGGGGGTGCCCACCATCAAGCCCTGGGGGATGGAGACGGTGCTGGAAAAGGTGGAAAAGGCCAGGGCCGCGAACCCTCCCGCCATCGCCATGGATGTGGATTCCGCCGGCCTGCCCTTTCTGGCGGCCCAGGGGGGCGACGCCGGCCCCAAGGGTGTGAAGGCCCTCCGGCAGGTGGCCCAGGCCGCCGGTCTGCCCTTCATCGTCAAGGGGGTTATGACGGTGGAGGGGGCGAAAAAGGCCCTGGAGGCCGGGGCCTGGGGCATCGTCGTCTCCAACCACGGGGGCCGGGTGCTGGACCACACCCCCGCCACCTGCGAGGTGCTGCCGGAGATTGCCGCCGCCCTGAAGGGGAGGCTGCAAATCTTTGTGGACGGCGGAGTGCGCACCGGTGTGGATGTCTTTAAGATGCTGGCCCTGGGGGCGGACGGGGTCCTCATCGGCAGGCCCCTGGTCACCGCCGCCTACGGCGGAGGGGCCGAAGGGGTGCGCCTCTATATGGAGAAGGTCATAGGGGAGCTGCGGGACACCATGAAGATGACTGGCTGCGCCACCATCGCCCATATTACCGGGGAGAAGATCCGCCATTGAGGGCCTTGTCCCAGGTCTTCTTTGGGCATTTTGCCAGATTTTTGTGGCTGGATTTATGCTTCTTGACGGGTTTTGTGGCCGGTTTGGAAAAAAATCCTTGTTTTTCTTGTCATTTTGCCAGAAAAATCTTGTAATGAAAGCGGACGGGGACTATAATTAAGGACAAAGGTTTTGCGAACAGGAGCAAACGGCTCCTTCCCCAAGGCTTGTTGCAAGGAGGAATGAGAAAATGGAATTCAAAAGCAGTTATTTGCAGGGGGTCTACGACACGGTGCAGCGGCGCAACCAGGGCGAGCCGGAGTTTTTGCAGGCGGTAAAAGAGGTACTGGAATCCTTCGAGCCGGTGCTGGAAAAGCGCCCGGAGCTGGAGAAAACCGGCATCATCGACCGCATTGTGGAGCCGGAGCGGTTTATCATCTTCCGGGTATCCTGGGTGGATGACGCCGGTAAGGTCCAGGTGAACCGGGGCTATCGGGTGCAGTTTAATTCCGCCATCGGACCCTATAAGGGCGGTCTGCGGTTCCATCCCTCTGTCAACGCCTCGGTTATCAAGTTCCTGGGCTTTGAGCAGGTGTTTAAAAACAGCCTCACCGGCCTGCCTATGGGCGGGGCCAAGGGCGGCTCCGATTTTGACCCCAAGGGCAAGAGCGACGGGGAAGTGATGCGCTTTTGCCAGAGCTTTATGACCGAGCTGTACCGCCATATCGGCCCCGATACCGACGTTCCCGCCGGGGATATTGGAGTGGGCGCGCGGGAGATAGGCTATCTCTTCGGCCAGTATAAGCGGATTGCCAACCGCTTTGAGGGGGTGCTTACCGGCAAGGGCCTCACCTACGGCGGCAGCCTTGCCCGCACCGAGGCCACCGGCTACGGCCTGTGCTACTTCACCCAGGAGATGCTGGGGGAGATGAAGGGGGACAGCCTTGCGGGGAAAACCGTGGTTATCTCCGGTTCCGGCAACGTGGCCATCTACGCCTGCCAGAAGGCCACCCAGCTGGGGGCCAAGGTGGTGGCGATGTCCGATTCGAACGGGTATATCTTTGACGAAAAGGGCATCGACCTGGCCGTTGTGCGGGAAATCAAAGAGGTCCGCCGGGGCCGCATCAAGGAATATCTGGACAAGGTCCCCACCGCCTCCTACACCGAGGGCTGCAAGGGTATCTGGGGCATTAAATGCGATATCGCCCTGCCCTGCGCCACCCAGAACGAGCTGGATGGAGAGGCTGCGGAAAAGCTCATCGCCGGCGGCGTTATGGCGGTGGCGGAGGGGGCCAATATGCCCAGCACCCCCGAAGCGGTGCAGAAGTTCCAAAAGGCGGGGGTCCTCTTTGGTCCCGCTAAGGCGGCCAACGCCGGTGGCGTAGCCACCAGCGGCCTGGAGATGTGCCAGAATTCCATGCGGTACTCCTGGAGCTTTGAGGAAGTGGACAAGAAGCTCCACGACATCATGGTGGGCATCTTCCACAGCGCCTACAACGCCTCCAAGGAGTTTGGCGATGCCGGCAACCTGGTGATGGGCGCCAACATCGCAGGCTTCTTAAAAGTGGCCGACGCCATGAAGTGGCAGGGCGTAGCCTATTGAAGCAAGCATCAATAGGCCCTAAGAGCCGGCCTTTGGCCGGTTGGCCTCGAAACGTGCCTGCGGGCACAGGCGGCGGGGCTATCCGCTCCCTGCGGTAAATTTATTTTAAGTTGGGAAGGACAAAGACAGATGAAGATCAGAGTAGGGCTTACCAAGACCCCCAAGGCCAAGCCGGCCCCTGGCCAGAAGCTGGGCTTCGGGCGGATCTTTAGCGACCATATGTTCGTCATGAACTATAAGACCGGCAAGGGCTGGCACAACCCCCGCATCGTCCCCTACGGGGAGCTGTCCCTCTCCCCGGCGGCCCTCTGCCTGCACTATGGCCAGACCGTTTTTGAGGGGATGAAGGCCTATTACGGCCAGCAGGGGGACATCCTCCTGTTCCGCCCGGACGAGAATTTTGCCCGCCTCAACCGTTCCAACCAGCGGATGGCCATCCCCCCCATTGACGAAGAGCTTTGCATCCAGGGGGTAAAGAAGCTGGTGGAGATTGACAAGGACTGGGTCCCCCGGCAGGACGGCGCCTCCCTGTATATCCGTCCCTTCATCATCAGCACCGACCCCATCCTGGGGGTGCATCCGGGGGATGAGTACCTGTTTATCATCATCACTTCCCCCTCCGGGGCCTACTACGAATCCGGCCTGGAACCGGTGAAGATTTATGTAGAATCCAAGTATGTCCGGGCGGTGCGGGGGGGCACCGGCATGGCGAAGACCGGCGGCAACTACGCCGCCTCCCTCCTGGCCCAGGACGAGGCCCACCAGCAGAGCTATTCCCAGGTCCTTTGGCTGGACGGCGTGGAGCAGAAGTACATCGAGGAAGTGGGCGCGATGAACGTCTTCTTCGTCCTGGATGGGGAAGTGGTTACCCCGGAGCTTCACGGGTCCATCCTCCCCGGCATCACCCGCAAATCCTCCATCCAGCTGCTGCGGGATTGGGGCTTTAAGGTGAGCGAGCGGCGCATCACCATCCAGGAGCTGGACGAGGCCAACGACCGGGGACAGGTGCTGGAGGCCTTCGGCACCGGCACCGCCGCTGTCATCAGCCCCATTGGGGAGCTGAAATGGGGCGAAAAGCAGATGGTCTTTAACCACGGCAAAATTGGCGCGCTGACCCAGCAGCTGTATGATACCCTCACCGGCATCCAGTACGGCAGGCTTCCGGATCCTCACGGTTGGAGCGTCGCCGTCTGCAAGGGCTGATTCCAGAAAAAACGCCAAACGAAAAATCCCCCGCTACCTGGCGGGGGATTCTTTTGTATAAGGAAAAATCAGCTTTTTGGGGGGACGGTGACGTCATCCCGGTGGGCAATCTGTTTTTTAAGGGCGGCGATGCCCTCCAGCCATTGCCGGGCTTTGTCCAGATCGCCCCTTGCCTTGGCGTTCTGGAGCCCGTTGCGGTAGATGACCAGCTTGCTGTGCAGTGCTGCCAATTCTCGGTTATCCATGGGAGAGCACCTCCTTATCCGATGTGCTATAGGTCCGGTCTGTCCTGCCTGGGAAAACAGGCAGGGCAAAAGGAACCCCTTGTCCTGTCTTTCAGTATAGCACATTTCGGAAGGTGGTAACAATTTTTTTGTGGAATCTGGAAAAATTTTTCTGTTTTGCACGAAAAGAGACGGGGGTATTTTGTGCAGAACTGCCAGGGGAAACGGCTCCCCCTGGGGAAGGTGTCCGCCGTTGGTGGGCGGCGAAAGAAAAGCTATCGGCGCGGAGCCTGCCCACGGACGAGCCGCTCCAGGCCGGAAAGATCCGCCTTCACTTGCATATGCTGGA
>WSMP01000172.1 GCA_013316495.1 Angelakisella sp. | reverse complement strand
GCTTATATAGCATATTGATAACCACCGACGCTGGAATGCCCAGCTGTGTTATGATGCTTTCCGCCTGCTCCTTGACGCTGGGCTCCACACGGGCAAGAACATTTGCGGTTTTGGATGCCATAGGTTGCACCACTCCTTATCTTGCCCTTATTATAACTGTTTGTATTGCAAATAGTAATACATTTCTGCTATTTCTTCTCCCTGGTGAGGCACCACACCCCTGCGCAGAGCAGCAGCCAGGCGCCGGTGGTGACCGCCCTGACGGCCAGGGTGTTCATGGGCCGGGGCCAGAAGTGGAGCATCCTCACACAGAGCCACTGCACCGGGAGCCAGCTAAAAAACCAGACCCCCAGCCGGTAGTAGCGGCGGCGAAGGCCGGGGACCTCCTGGGCCGGGGCGTGGCCGCTGCGGAGATAGGCCTCCACAAAGAGAATATCCCCCAGGCTGGCGGCGCAGCAGAGCACCACAGCAAAAAGGTTTCCCCTGGCCCCCCAGGCCCCTATGGCCAGCAGCAGGAAAACCGCGTGGAGGCCCGCCAGCAGCAGAAGCACCCCCTGGCGCTCCTTTTCCTTCGCCAGCCGGGTTTGGGCGTGGCGGACGGCGGGAAGGTCCCCGTCGCTTTGGTAATCGTCGTGGAGGAGATAATCGGTGCTTACCCCGAATAAACGGCTCAGCTCCAAAAGGTTTCCGCAGTCGGGGAGGATGCCCTCGTTTTCCCACCGGGAGACTGCCTGGCGGCTTACCGACAGCCTTTCCGCCAGCCCCTCCTGGGAGAGGCCCTGTTCCTTGCGCAGCTTCAAAAGTTTTTCTCCAAAGGTCATGGTTCTGTTACCTCCTGAATTTTTGGGGCCATGGCATCTTTTATTGTAACCCATGCCGCCCCAATTGACCAGCACCTTAGGGTAACATCGCCGCAACCAGATGTAACAAACGGAAGAGGGACGGGGTGTTTGTGAAAAATATGATAATTTTTTTGACACAGCTGCCAAAACTCTCCAAAAATTCTGATTTGTGGGGGGAAGGGGAAGAAAACCCTTGAAAAGCAGGTGCCGTTCTGGTAAGATATAGTGGGTGAAATTTGGATTTCCAATCAATATATGGAGGTGTTTGTATGAAAATTGGATTCACAGAAACCGTCCTTCGGGACGCAAACCAGTCCCTCATCGCCACCCGGCTCCCCTTCGGGAAGTTCGAGCCGATTTTGAGCGAGCTGGACAAGGCAGGGTATTATTCCCTGGAGTGCTGGGGCGGGGCCACCTTCGATTCCTGCCTGCGGTATCTGGACGAGGACCCCTGGGAGAGGCTGCGGAAGATCCGCGCCGCCTGCCCCAACACCAAGCTCCAGATGCTGCTGCGGGGCCAGAACATCCTGGGCTATAAGCACTATCCCGACGATGTGGTGCGGATGTTCGTCCGCAAGTCGGTGGAAAACGGCATGGATATCATCCGTATCTTCGACGCCCTGAACGATGTGGAAAACATCAAGGTGGCGGTGGATGAGACCCTCAAGGCGGGGGCCATCGCCTCCGGCGCCATCTGCTATACCATCAGCCCCATCCACAACCTGGAAAACTATGTGAAGGTTGGCCTGGAGATGAAGAAGCTGGGCGTCCAGACCATCACCATCAAGGATATGGCCGGCATCATGGGCCCCACCGAGGCCTACAATTTGGTGAAGGCCCTGAAGGAAGAGGTAAAGCTCCCGGTGGTGGTCCACACCCACTGCACCACCGGCCTGGGCATCGCCACCCTGATGAAGTCGGCGGAGGCCGGGGCCGACGTCCTGGATACCGCCATCTCCAGCTTCTCCGGCGGCACCAGCCAGCCTCCCACCGAGACCCTGGTTTACATGATGAAGTCCGCCGGTTTTGAGGTGGATGTGGACGAGAAGGTCCTCAAGAAGATCAACGACTTCTTTAAGCCCATCCAGGCGGAGTACCTCGCGAGCGGCCAGCTGAACCCGGTGGTTATGACCACCGACAGCAAGGCCCTTATCTACCAGGTCCCCGGCGGGATGCTCTCCAACCTGGTGGCCCAGCTCACCGCCCAGAACAAGCTGGATAAGCTCCCGGAGGTGCTGGCCGAAACTCCCAAGGTCCGGGAAGACCTGGGGTATCCTCCTCTCGTCACCCCTATGAGCCAGATGGTGGGCGTTCAGGCTACCGCCAACGTCCTGGCGGGGCAGCGGTATAAGAACGTTTCCAAGGAAATCAAGAGCTACCTCCGGGGCGAGTACGGCCGGGCTCCCGGCGAAATCAACGAGGAGGTCCGCCGCCAGATTCTGGGGGATGAAAAGCCCATCCAGGGCCGCTTTGCCGATACCCTGGCCCCCGGCTTCGAGGCTGCCAAGGCGGAAATTGGCTCGAAGGCTAGGAGCGATGAGGACGTCCTTTCCTACATCGCCTTCCCCGCCCAGGCGGAAGCCTTCTTTGATAAGCGGGCCGAGCGGGAAAAGAACACCTTCCAGTACACCATCCAGAAGATCGCCGACTAAGGAGGGTCACAGATGCTAAACAATATGCTTACATCCATCGGTACCCTGACCTTTGGCCAGTCCTTGCTCCTTTCTGGCATCGGGATGCTGGTGGTGCTGCTGGAGCTGGCCATCCTGGCGGTTATGATTGTCATCCTCTCCAAGGTCCTGGGGGCTGTGGTAGGGGAGAAGAAGGCTCCGGCTGCCGCCGCTGCTGTGCCTGCTCCCGCCCCGGCGGCTCCGGCTCCTGTGCCGGCCGCCCCCGCCGCCCCGGCTCGTCCCGCCGGGCTGCGCCTGGAGAATGTGGATGAGCCCTCCGCCGCCACCATCATGGCTATCATCAGCGATAAGACCGGCATTCCCCTCAACCACCTGGACTTCCACTCCATCAAGGGGGCCCCTGTGGAGCTGAAGGGCGTGGACGAGGAGACCGCCGCGGTGCTCATGTCCATCGTCAGCAAGGAATCCGGCATTCCCATGAACCGCCTGAGCTTCAATTCCATTAAGAAAGTTGATTGAGGAGGAGTTTTACCATGAAATATCTTGTGAATCTGAACGGGAAGAACTATGAGGTCGACGTGACCGAGACCAAGGCCGAAATTGTCAGCACCACCCTGGCC
>WSMP01000171.1 GCA_013316495.1 Angelakisella sp. | reverse complement strand
TTCACCAGCCTGCTCCCCTCAATGACAAAGGCGCTGTTTTCCATGGTTTGCCTCCCTCCCCGCCAAATCGGAACCATACCCTATAAAAATACCACATCCCGCCCTTTTCGGCAAGGGCCCGGCCCTCTTTCCCCAAAAATTTCCGCTTCCCGGCAAAGAGAAAGCGGGCCTCTGGGCGTCCCGGCCTCATTGCCGGGAGCTCCAGAGACCCGCCGGAGATGAATAGAAGGCGGTTAGCTGGCAAGGTCCTCCAATGCCTCCGCCTCGGTATCGGCGGAGAAAAGAAATTCTCCATGGCTGTCGTAAACCTCCACATGGCCCATCACGTCAACAATCCTGTAATCCATTCTCTGCCGCTCCTTTCTGGCTTTTTCACTGCGGGCCGATGAACTCCGGCCTCTCTTGACAGCTTTATTTTACCAGAAGATACGTACCGTTATCAGGACAGCAAAACCATCTTTTTCCACAGGGGCGGCATTCTGTCCGGAAAAAGGGACAGAAAAGCCCCTTTCCCCAGGAAAGAAAATAAAAAATCCCCTGGAAAAGGGGATAAGAAGGGGGGAACCGGAAGTGCGCCTCGTGGTGCGAAGGCTGGCATTTCGTTAGAATTTTGGTAAATTCTGACGAAAGAGGGGAAATTACCATGAAAAAGCTCTGTTGGAACCCGACAAAAGCCTGCCTTTACATCCGGCTGCCCCGGAGAAGAGGGAGCCTCTGCGCCGCCTGGGGGCGGATGGAGGGAAGGTCCTGCGGAGCTGGTATATCCTCCCTCTTCCGCCGGGAAGGGCCCCGGAAATTCTTCGGAAGGCCGCGCGAGGCCTTCGGAGAGGCGGCCCGCTATGGGATCTGACCCGAACCCGGACCTGGAACACGCCATTGGTTTCCGAACCCCTATGCCTGTTGCGGAAATTCTCCAGCTGAAGAACGGGGACGTTTACCCTGTCTGTCCCCGCTGCCGCGCCACCTTTGAGCGGGAATATATGCACTACTGCGACCGGTGCGGACAGGCCCTGAACTGGAAAAAATACCGGAAAGCGAAGGTGATCCATACCCTCTGAACAGGGCTGCGGGCCCGGTCCCGCCAAAAAACCTTTCCCTGCACCCCTGTCCAAAGGATGAAAAAATGTTATAATGGTATCCGCAGGTGATCCCCCTGCCTTTTTGGGGGACTAAGAGCCTGTTCAAGATCTCCAGGTATACCGAATTGGCAGGGATTTTTTCGCCCTGCAAGGCAAAAAATTGCAGGAATACTCTGTGTCTTCCAAAATTTTTTAACGCAGCAGGACGGAAAAAGGCCTGTCAAGGCGGTGTGCAGGGAGATTTTGAATAGGCTCTAAAACGGGAAGGAGAATCGGTATGAAACGAGAAGAGATCCTCCGGCGGGTGGACCACACCCTGCTGAAGCAGGAAGCCGTCTGGGAGGAGATCCGGGCGCTTTGCGACGACGCGGTGGCCTACGGGGTGGCCTCGGTCTGCATCCCCCCATGCTATGTGCGCCAGGCGGCGGGATACCTGGGGGGAAGAGTCCCCGTCTGCACCGTGGTGGGCTTCCCAAACGGGAATACCACCACCGCCGCCAAGGTGTTTGAAACCAGGGAGGCCATTGGAAACGGGGCGGCGGAAATCGACATGGTTATCAACCTGGGGTGGCTCCGGGATAAGAAATACCCAGAGGTGCTGGAGGAGGTGCAGGCCGTCAAGGCCGCCTGCGGGGAGCGGGTGCTGAAGGTCATCATCGAAACCTGTCTCCTCACCCGCGAGGAGAAGGTGGAGATGTGCCGTATCGTCACCCAGGCGGGGGCGGATTTTATCAAAACTTCCACCGGCTTTTCCACCGGCGGGGCCACCCCCGGAGACGTGGGCCTGCTGGCGCGGGAGGTGGGCCCCGGTGTGCGGGTCAAGGCCGCCGGAGGCATCTCCTCCTGGGAGGATGCGGAGGAGTTCATCCGCCTGGGGGCCTCCCGGCTGGGCACCAGCCGCCTGGTGAAGCTGGCGAAAGCGGAACGGACCTAGGCGAAGGTGATACGTCCCTGGTCCATTTGCTGGATGATGGCCAGGGACTCCACCCGGACTCCACGCTCCCGCAGGAGGCGGCCGCCCTCCTGGAACCCCTTTTCAATGGCGACGCCGCACCCCACCAAAGCGGCCCCCGACTGAGCCACAAGGTCCATCAGCCCCAGCATGGCGCTGCCCCTTGCCAGGAAGTCGTCCAGAAGCAGCACCCGGTCGCCGGGGGAAAGGAACCGCTTGGACACCAGGATGGTGTAGCTGCCGCCGTGGGTGTAGCTTTCCACCTGGGCGGCGTACACCTCCCCGCCCAGGTTCTTGGTGCGGCCCTTTTTGGCAAAGAGGGCCGGACAGCCGAAGAGCTGGGCGGCCACACAGGCGATGCCGATGCCGGAGGCCTCCACGGTGAGAATCTTGGTCACGCCGCAGCCGCCGAACAGCCGGTAAAACTCCCGCCCCATTTCCTGGTAGAGTTCGGGGTCCATCTGGTGGTTCAGGAAGCTATCCACCGCCAGGATGTTCCCATCCCTCACCACCCCGTCCCGCAGGATGCGCTGCTGCATCAAAAGCATAAAATACCCTCCTTGTATAAAGTATAAAGATGGGGAGCGCATCTTTTTGGATACGCTCCCCTATTGGCTTACCTTAAGCAAAGGACTGGAGCACCTGAAGGAACCGCTCCCGCTGCTCCTCCGGGACCTCCGCGGTGACGGTGATGGGGTGCCCCAGGTCCAGGCTGAGAATCCCCATAATGCTTTTTCCGTTGACGATGTACCGGCCGCTGGCCAAATCTACCTCAAAACCAAATTCTCCCATGGCGGCGGTAAACGCCTGCACCCGCTCGATGGTGGACAGACGGATGGAGCCCTGTGTCATGCCGCGTACCTCCTCATAATTTTGTAGTGGTTTAACCGGGCCGCCTGTATTTCCCGCCGGGGGAGGCTTAGGACAGGGGGACTTATGCGCAAAGGATGCCGAATCCCGGCGGATACAGACCTGTAGATACTATACCAGCAAAACACTCTTTCGTCAACCGGTGCGGCGGGGTGCGCCAGGCGCAGGGACCTTCTGCGGAAGGTCCGGGAGCCCTAACGGGCCGCTAATGCGTC
>WSMP01000170.1 GCA_013316495.1 Angelakisella sp. | reverse complement strand
CTCCGGGGGCACCCCGGAGGGGGCATGCCGGCGGAGACAAAAAAATTTTGGGGCTTCGCCGCTTTTTTAACAAATTATCTATAGCCTTTTTGGAAGAAATGTAATATAATGGATTTGATTTCGGCAAAGGAGCGAAGTTTCCCGCTTCGCAAACCAAAGTATAAACCAGGAGAGGTGGAAAAATCATGAAACAGATCGATTTGACCAAGTACGGCATCACCGGCACCACAGAGATCGTCTACAATCCCTCCTTTGAAATGCTTTTCGAGGAGGAGCTGAAGGAGGACCTCACCGGCTTTGAGCGGGGCCAGCTTAGCGAGCTGGGGGCCGTCAACGTCATGACCGGCATCTACACCGGTCGCTCCCCCAAGGATAAGTTCATCGTCATGGACGAGAACTCCAAGGACACCGTCTGGTGGACCACCGACGAGTACAAGAACGACAACCACCCCGCCTCCGAAGAGACCTGGCGTGTGGTAAAGGACATCGCCATCAAGGAGCTTTCCAGCAAGCGGCTCTTTGTGGTGGATGCCTTCTGCGGCACCAACGCCGATACCCGCATGGCCATCCGCTTCATCATGGAGGTGGCCTGGCAGGCTCACTTTGTGAAGAATATGTTCATCCGTCCCACCGAGGCGGAGCTGGAAAGCTTCGAGCCGGACTTCGTGGTTTATAACGCCTCCAAGGCCAAGGTGGAAAACTACCAGGAGCTGGGCCTCCATTCCGAGACCGCTGCCATGTTCAACATCACCAGCCGGGAGCAGGTTATTGTCAACACCTGGTACGGCGGCGAGATGAAGAAGGGTATGTTCTCCATGATGAACTACTACCTCCCCCTGCGGGGCATCGCCTCCATGCACTGCTCCGCCAACACCGATATGAACGGGGAGAACACCGCCATCTTCTTCGGTCTCTCCGGCACCGGCAAGACCACCCTTTCCACCGACCCCAAGCGCCTCCTCATCGGCGACGACGAGCACGGCTGGGACGACAACGGCGTCTTCAACTTCGAGGGCGGCTGCTACGCCAAGGTCATCAACCTGGATAAGGAATCCGAGCCGGATATCTACAACGCCATCCGCCGCAACGCCCTGCTGGAGAACGTCACCGTGGACGGCGAGGGCAAGATCGACTTCAGCGACAAGTCCGTCACCGAGAACACCCGCGTCTCTTACCCCATCGACCACATTGAAAAGATTGTGCGGCCCGTTTCCGCCGCCCCCGCCGCCAAGAACGTCATCTTCCTTTCCGCCGACGCTTTCGGCGTGCTGCCTCCCGTTTCGGTCCTGACCCCGGAGCAGACCCAGTACACTTCCTGTCCGGCTTCACCTCCAAGCTGGCCGGCACCGAGCGGGGCATCACCGAGCCCACCCCCACCTTCTCCGCCTGCTTCGGCCAGGCTTTCCTGGAGCTGCACCCCACCAAGTACGGTGAGGAGCTGGTGAAGAAGATGGAGAAGTCCGGCGCCAAGGCCTACCTGGTCAACACCGGCTGGAACGGCACCGGCAAGCGCATCTCCATCAAGGATACCCGCGGCATCATCGACGCCATCCTCTCCGGCGCCATCCTGGATGCCCCCACCAAGACCATCCCCTACTTCAACTTTGAGGTTCCCACCGCCCTGCCCGGCGTGGACCCCGCCATTCTGGACCCCAGGGACACCTACGCCGACGCCGCCCAGTGGGAGGAGAAGGCCAAGGACCTGGCCCAGCGGTTCATTAAGAACTTTGCGAAGTATGAGGGCAACCCCGCCGGTAAGGCGCTGGTTCCCGCTGGCCCGCAGCT
This sequence comes from Angelakisella sp., assembly GCA_013316495.1. Taxonomy (GTDB): domain Bacteria; phylum Bacillota; class Clostridia; order Oscillospirales; family Ruminococcaceae; genus Angelakisella. The sequence continues at coordinate 1,332 of WSMP01000170.1, read as the reverse complement.
GTAAACGGTAATTCCCCACCGAAAAACATCCCCGGCCATTTGGGCCAACTTCCATAAAGAAACCGACACCCGCTGCAAAGAAGCTGCTTTCCGGCGGGTGTCGCTTTATAATTGGCTCCCTGGCAAATCGAAATTTTGGGAGGAAAGGACTTAGCATGGAAAAGGAAGTTCTATTAGGAAATGTCATGGTTGATTGCGATGATGAAAAGAAATTGCAAAAATTTTATGGTGCGCTATTAGGTTGGGAAATGTGCGAATTATTTGCAAGACCCGCTGTACGCAGTTCTACGGGAATCGTTTTTCTGTTTATCGAAGAAGCTGCGTATACGCGCCCTGTATGGCCCGAAGAATCAGGGAAACAACAGAAGCAGATGCATTTTGATTTTCAGGTGGATAATGTTATGGAAATGGTTCAGAAAGCAGAGCAGTTAGGAGCAACAAAATCAGAAGCACAATTCGGCGGAAGTGATTTTGTAACAATGTTTGACCCGGCAGGACATCCATTTTGCCTGTGTCAAAAGTAACAAATTTCATTCCCGGCAGCCGCCCATGGGTTATTATGTTTCCGCGCCCGGCCTTTTCCAGCTGGGCGCGGATTCCCCCCTTGCAACCTATAGTTGCCGGATAGTTAGTGGACAGGGGACGGCCTTTGGGGTAAGATAGAGGCACCAAAGGAGGTATTCTATATGGAACTCGGTGCAAGAATCAAATCCCTTCGTACCCAAAGGGGACTGTCCCAGGAGGCGCTGGCCGGGCAGCTGGAGGTCTCCCACCAGGCCGTCGCCAAATGGGAGAGCGGGAAATCCCAGCCCAGCACCGCCAATCTGCGGGCCCTCTGCGGGGTGTTTGGTGTATCGCTGGATGCCCTGGTGTCCGGGGAGGAACCCGCTGCCCCGGAGCCGCCTCCCCTGGCGGAAGCAAGCTCCCGTCCCAGGTGGGCCGCTCCGATGGTGCTGTCCGCCATTACTCTGCTGTCCTTCTCCTTTTCCGTCAGCGCTACCATTTACGCTGGGAACCGGCACTTCCCGGAGCAGGTCATCGGCGGGGCGGACGGTCCCACCAGCATCCTGGTCTCCGGGCCGTACATCCTCGGCCTTCCGGCGGAGGCATTCCCCCTGTGGGTTATCACGGCGGCGCTGGCGCTAGTGACCGCCCTTGTATTCTGGCGGGGACGGAGACAGTAACTTCTTGGACCTGCGGGCCAGGTATCAAAAAACAGCTGGGGTCTATTTCCCCAGCTGCTTTTTCTTTTACGCTTTTTTATTGTTGACTTGCGTCGTTCTTCTTTTTGCTTCTTTTTCTTCTTTCGCAAGAAGAAAAAGAAGGCAGGGC
>WSMP01000169.1 GCA_013316495.1 Angelakisella sp. | reverse complement strand
CCCCCACCGGCCCCGCCCCAGGGGCAAAGGGCAGCAGCAGACGGACAGCCACCACCAGCCAGATGTAATATTGCCAGCGTTTGCTGAGGCGCTCCCGGTAAAGGGGGCGGCAGAGAAGCAGGGGCAGCATCAACAGGGAGCCGGACAGGGAAAGGGACAGGACGGTGATAAATAAACGCTCCATCATTCCTCTTCCCCCTTTTGCCAGAATTTTTTCAGCTCCTCGTAGTCCTCCGGGCTTAGCAGCTCCCGCTGGATAAGGGTACTCACCAGTCCCCTGGCATCCCCTGCGTAGAGCTTATTGAGGAGGGTTTGGGTCTGGGCCGCCTGGTAATCCCCCTCCGACACCAGGGCGGTGTACCGGTTGCGCCGCCCCAGCTTGCTGGTTTTCAGCAGTCCCTTTTCCACCAGGCGGGAAAGGAGGGTGATGACAGTGTTTTTCTGCCAATCCCGGCCAGCCTTTCCCAGCTCCTCCATAATCTGGGCGTAAAGGGCGCTTCCCCCACTTGCCCAGACGATTTTCATCAGCTCCAGCTCGGAATCAGAAACCTGTAAAATCATTTTTGCTCCTCCTTTTTATGATTACACTTTGTAGTCTTAATTTTAGGATAACACCTTGTAGTCCATTTGTCAAGACCAGAATAATCGATGAAAAAAGGAGAATTTGTTCAGCTTCTTTATCACTATTGACAATTCCCATTTTGGCGGCGGCGTGCTATTCTTTATTGCAGTAACCTTGTAAAGGGAGGAACCCCAAATGAAGCATACCGCCTGCCGCGCCGGTTACCTCTATTACCGCTTTCCCCGATTTTGGGAGAAGGCTTGTTCCGGTTTGGCTGAAAAGGCAGGCGTGTAAGTTTTCCTGGTTCTAAAACCATCGGTGTATGCCTGACGACCCACAGCCCAGCCGGCTGTGGGTTTTTCGCATAACCGGCCTATTTTATCATCGCAGGAGGAAGCTACCATGATTGTCGTACTAAAGCATAATCCCAACCCGGACCAGGTGGAGGGCCTTGTCAGCTGGCTCCAGGAAAAGGGGGTGGGCATCCACAAAAGCGTCGGGGAGGCCAACACCATCCTGGGCCTGGTGGGGGATACCTCCAAGCTGGATATTGACCTCATCGCCGCCCTGGACATTGTGGAGGACGTAAAGCGGGTCCAGGAGCCCTACAAAAACGCCAACCGCAAGTTCCACCCGGAGGATACCGTCATCCAGGTGGGCAATACCCAAATTGGCGGCGGCAGCCTCACCATCATGGCGGGGCCCTGCTCGGTGGAATCGGAGGAGCAGGTGGTGACCATCGCAAAGGCGGTAAAGGCCAGCGGGGCCACCATGCTCCGGGGCGGGGCCTTTAAGCCCCGTACCTCTCCCTACGCCTTCCAGGGCCTGGGGGAGCAGGGCCTTGCCTACCTGCGGGCCGCCAAGGAGGAAACCGGCCTGCCCATCGTCACCGAGCTGATGGACCTTTCCCAGCTGCCCCTCTTCCGGGATGTGGACGTCATCCAAATCGGCGCCCGGAATATGCAGAACTTCGACCTCCTTAAGGCGGTGGGCCACCAGGATAAGCCGGTGATGATTAAAAGGGGGATGTCTGCCACCTATGAGGAATGGCTTATGAGCGCGGAATATGTCATGGCCGGGGGCAACGAGAAGGTCATCCTCTGCGAGCGGGGCATCCGCACCTTTGAAAGCTACACCCGCAACACCCTGGATCTGGCCGCCATCCCGGTGATGCGCCGCCTCACCCATCTGCCCATTATCATCGACCCCAGCCACGCCACCGGCAAAAGCTGGCTGGTGGAGCCCCTGGCTATGGGGGCGGTGGCCACCGGGGCGGATGGCCTGCAAATCGAGGTCCATAACGACCCGGCCCACGCCCTTTGCGACGGCCCCCAGTCCCTGCGGCCGGAGGACTTCCAGGGGCTGGCCAAAAAGCTCCTGGCCCTGCGGGCGGCGGTCCAGGGGATGGAGGGATAAGGGATGAAGGTAGGCATCGTGGGCCTGGGCCTTATGGGTGGCTCGATGGCTAAAAGCATCAAGGCCCGCACCAGTCACACCGTCTACGGCATCGACCTGGACCAGGAGACCATGAGCCTGGCCCGCCTCTGCGGGGCCATTGACGGCCCTCTCACCGGGGAGAACCTGGCCCAGTGCGACCTGGTTCTGGTGGCCCTCCGGCCCCAGGCTGCCATCGACTGGGTGCGGGAAAAGGGAGCCGGCATCCCCAAGGGGGCCATCCTGGTGGATTTTTGCGGCGTCAAGCGGGTGGTAGTGGAAGCCCTTGCCCCCCTGGCTGAGGAATACGGCTTCTCCTATATCGGAGGGCACCCCATGGCCGGGCGGGAGCGGGGAGGCTTCACCGCCTCCACCGAGGACCTGTATGTGGGGGCCTCCATGATTCTCACCCCGGACCAGCGCACCGATATGAAGCTGCTGGAGACCCTGCGGGACTTCTTTTTCGATGTGGGCTTTGGAAAGCTCACCTTTTCCCAGCCGGAGGAGCACGACCGAATCATCGCCTTCACCTCCCAGCTGGCCCACATCGTCTCCAGTGCCTATGTAAAATCCCCGGAGGCCCAGCGGCGGCGGGGGTTTTCGGCGGGGAGCTTCCGGGATATGACCCGTGTGGCCCGCCTGGACGAGGAGATGTGGACCGAGCTTTTCCTGGACGATGCGGACTTCCTTACAAAGGAGCTGGGCATCCTCATCGGCCACCTGGAGGAGTACCGGGAGGCCCTGAAGGCCAGAGACGGGGAGCGCCTCCGGAGCCTCCTTCGGGACGGCCGGGAGAAGAAGGCCACCGCCGGAGGGAACTAGACAGGGCGCCGCTTCTTTTTCTTCTTGCAAAAGAAGAAAAAGAAGCAAAAAGAAGAATGACGAAGGTCTTTGATACCAAAGGAGTGAATCCCATGTCCCATACCATTTTGGAAATACCGGTTCGCACCCGCCCGCCCTACACCGTCACCATCGGCCCCGGTCTGCTGGAGCGGTGCGGGATGTTCTTGGGGAAAAGTCTGGAACCCTGCCATGTGGCAGTTATCAGCGACAGCAACGTGGCCCCCCTCTATCTGCAAAGGACAAAAGACAGCCTGGAAAAGGCGGGATTTGCCGTCAGCAGCTATATCTTCCCCGCCGGGGAGGAAAGCAAGAAC
>WSMP01000168.1 GCA_013316495.1 Angelakisella sp. | reverse complement strand
GTCGGTTAAAAACAGGGAAAGGGCAAAACCACGATTTCCAAACAAAGGGGGCAGGATCCGGCGGCCAAGGAGGCCCCGCCTTCCTCGCCGGAGGCTGCCCCGGAGAGCCCTTCCATCGAGGAAATCATCACCAGGGCGGTATCTGGGGATATCCAGCTGGGGCACATCCCCGAAACCCCCATCGGCCGCCTGGCCTTTGGGGGGGATGTGCCGGAGCCCGCAGCAGCCGCCGCGGCCCGCCTGCCCAAAAAGCCGGAGCCCGCCCCCGCCCAGGAGGCCTTCCCCTGGCCGGAGGGGCTGGAAGAGGACAGCGGAGAAATACCGCCGGCTCCCGGAACTTCAGAGAATGCTGCCCATCCGGACAATACGGTGGCCCCCGCCATAGAGGACGCTCCCCCGGAACCGGCACCCTATTCCTACCCTCCCCTGAACCTCTTGGACGAGCCGCCCGCAGTCTCCCAAACCGATACCACCAGGGAGCTGCGCAGCAACGCGGAGCTTTTGGAGAACACCCTGAAGAGCTTTGGGGTCCAGGCCCGCATCATCGACGTTTCCAGGGGGCCAGCTGTCACCCGGTACGAGCTCCAGCCCGCCGCTGGGGTGAAGATTAGCAAGGTCACCGGACTGGCGGACGACATCGCCCTGAACCTTTCCGCCAGCGGGGTGCGCATCGAGGCCCCCATCCCCGGCAAGCCCGCCATTGGCATCGAAGTGCCCAACAAGGTGGTCTCTATGGTGAGCATCCGGGAGATGCTGGATTCCCCGGCCTTCCAGAACGCTTCCAGTCCTCTCACCATCGCCCTGGGCAAGGACATCACCGGCGGCGTGGCGGTGGGGGATATCGCCAAAATGCCCCATGTCCTCATTGCCGGAGCCACCGGCAGCGGTAAGTCCGTCTGCATCAACTCCATTATCATCAGCCTCTTGTATAAATCCTCCCCAGAGCAGGTGAAACTCCTGATGATTGACCCCAAAGTGGTGGAGCTGGGTGTCTATAACGGCATCCCCCATCTGCTGGTGCCGGTGGTCACCGACCCCAAGAAGGCCGCCGGGGCCTTGGCCTGGGCTGTTGGGGAGATGCTTAAACGGTATACGACCTTTGCGGAAACCGGCGTGCGGGATTTGAAGGGATACAACCGCCTGGCGGAGGAAAACAAAGAGCTGGCCCCGATGCCCCAAATCGTTCTCATCATTGACGAGCTGGCTGACCTGATGATGGCCTCCCCCAAGGATGTGGAGGACCATATCTGCCGTCTGGCCCAGATGGCACGCGCCGCCGGGATGCACCTGGTCATCGCCACCCAGCGGCCCAGTGTGGACGTTATCACCGGCCTCATCAAGGCCAACATCCCCAGCCGCATCTCCTTCGCCGTTTCCTCGGCGGTGGATAGCCGCACCATCCTGGACGGCAGCGGAGCGGAAAAGCTCCTGGGGCGGGGGGATATGCTCTTTGCCCCGGTGGGCGCGCCCAAGCCCATGCGGGTGCAGGGGTGCTTTGTCACCGACCAGGAGGTGGAGCGGGTGGTCACCTTCGTCAAGGAGGGAGAAAAGCCCGATTACGACGAGGAGGTCCTCCAGGAGATTGACCGCCAGGCTGCGGCCTCCGGCAGCAAGGGAGGCGGCTCCGGCTCCGCCGGGGAAAGCGGCGACGACGGAGAGGACGAGCTGCTGTCCGATGCCATCGAGGTGGTGGTGGAGGCGGGACTGGCCTCTACTTCCCTTCTCCAGCGCCGCCTGAAGGTAGGCTATGCCCGCGCCGCCCGCCTGGTGGATGAGATGGAGCAGCGGGGCATTGTGGGGCCCTTTGAGGGCAGCAAGCCCCGGCAGGTGCTCCTCACCAAGGAGCGGTACTACGAGATGAAGCTGAACCAAGGCGACTAAAGGGAAAAAACGCTTTTCGGGGGGCTGCTTCTGCCCACAGCAGATGGGACAAGCAGCCCCCTGGAGCTTTATTGGGAGCATCAGAAAGGGGCTCCAAGGGAAAATTTACCTTTTCGGATTCAAATTTGGCAAAATGTATTGACTTTCTACAGCTTCTATGCTAAACTAATATAGCTGTTGAGAAGCTGTTATGCGCTCGTAGCTCAGCTGGATAGAGTGACTGGCTACGAACCAGTAGGTCGGGGGTTCGAGTCCCTCCGGGCGCACCAGCAAAAGGACACGCTCAGCGTGTCCTTTTGCTTAGACTTCTTTTACCACGGGCCCGTGGCTCAGCTGGGAGAGCGCTGCGTTCGCATCGCAGAGGTCGAGGGTTCGAACCCCTTCGGGTCCACCAAACAGAAAGACCAGTCTACGGACTGGTCTTTCTGTTTGGTGGACCGCTGCGGCGGGGTTATCCGCTCGCTGCGCTCTCTCTATGCGAACAGAGGGGCTCTCCGGGCCCCATCTCCGCGCTAAGAGCCTCGCTTCGCTCGGTTGCGCTCCGAAACGCCTCTTCTGCGTAGCAGACGTGCCCGAAGGGACGCAAAGCGGCCCGTTAGGGCTGGAGGCAGCCTTTTCACACTTTTCCCCCGCTTAGGCAAAAGCAGCTACTACTAACTAGGCTTGCAAAACATCCAAAGTGTTTTATTCCACCATGGCGTGGCCGCCAAGGCACGCCCTACCTGGCCCCCTCAAAAGAGAGGGTTTTACTTTTGTGTAGAATCTTAACAAACAGCGGAGAGCAAGGTATAAATTCCTTGGCCTCTGCTCTTTTTATTTGATGCAAAACCCGCATTTGCGGCCCCATAAATGGCACCATATTTAGAACCCTGTGTCCTTCACCTGCATAGGATGCCATAGGAAATTTTAGATTCTGGAAGGAGTTTTCCTATGAATAGGCCATCCTTTTGCATTCATTCCAAGGCAGATCTTCTCTCGATTTTAGGCAGCAGGCCCCAGGCGGTGGCAGATATTGCGGGTACTGGCATCTCCGGAAGGATGCAGCTGTATCAAACCGATGCAGGTGTGATTGTTTTTACCCAGGTCGCCGGCCTGCCCGAAGGAGAGTTCCTCTGCCAGAAGCAAATTTTTGGATTTCATATCCACGAGGGAACCAACTGTACCGGCAGGATGGACGATCCCTTTGCTGACACCATGGCCCATTACAACCCAGATGGCTGCGAGCATCCAAACCACGCCGGAGACCTGCCCCCTTTGTTTGGAAATCGTGGTTTTGCCCTTTCCCTGTTTTTAACCGAC
>WSMP01000167.1 GCA_013316495.1 Angelakisella sp. | reverse complement strand
AGGCCACCGCCTTTTCGGTGATGAACAGCACGTCCCCCTCCTGCATATGGGGGGCGGCGTAGGTCATGGCCGCCTCCGGGATGCTGTCCCCATCCTTGATGACGTGGGTCTTGATGCAGAGACGGCGGTACTGCACCCCGTCCACCTGGATAAGCTCGTTCTTTCCAGGGTTTACCACTGGCGTTTTTTCCATTTCCATAAACGCTGTCTCCTTTACAACTGCTTCTATGCTTTACACAGCCTGCTTGGCGTTGCTGATGGACCAAAGGGTGACGGTGGCAAGGACTATTATACCACCGATGAAAGCAAAAAATCCCGGAGCCTCCCCCACCACCAGGAAGACCCACACCGGGTTGAAGAGGGGTTCGATCATCCCGATGAGAGAGCAGGAGAGGGGGGAGCACCGCCGGACGGCGATGGCGTAGAGGATATAGGGGATGCCCAGCTGGAACACCCCCAGGATGAGGATGGAGGCCACCGAAAGGGGGGTTATCGCCGGCGGGGAAAGGAGGAGAAAGGGGAGACCCGCCAAAGCCGCCCCCAGGTGCCCCACCACCAGGGCGGACATGGAACTAGAATCGTCCGGCAGGCGGCCGGAAGCGGTGTACATCAGGGCCATGGTGAGGCCGCTGAGAAGGGCCAGGAGGTTCCCCAAAAGGCCGCCGGGGGTGAGCTGGTCGAAAAAGAAGAGGGTGATGCCCGCCATGACAATGCCCACCATCACCAGCTCCCGGCGGCTGTACCGCGCCCCCAAAAAGAGCGCCGCGATGACCATAATGTATAGGGGGCTGGTGGACTGGAGGACGATGGCGTTGGCGCTGGTGGTGAGCTTATTGGCAAAGACAAAAAGGAGCATGGTGCCCATCAGCCCCAGGCCGCTGAGCCACACCAGGGGGTTTTTCAGGGCCAGGCGGCAGCCGGTGCACCGCATATAAACCAGGATGATGACCGCTGCAATGAAGGAGCGCAGCCCGCAGATCACCGCCGCGTGCCAGGGCAGAAGCTTTATAAACAGCCCGCCGATGCTCCATAGAAAGGCACAGAGGCACATAAGGAGCATCGCTTTTCTTTCATGGATCTCCAATAGATAAGACCTCACTTTACAACGTGGTGGTATCGGTGTAGTCACAGCCCCTCCGCCACAGAGGGCAGGTCGGAGTAGAAGGTGGAAAAGACCCACTCCCCCCGGCGGTTTTTGCTCAGCACCGCCCACCACCATTGCCCCTCATCGAATACCTCCCCCAGGATGGTGCCGCTGTACTCGATCATCCGCCGGGGAGCTTCCTTAAAAGCCACTCGCCGCAGGGTGATTTCGTGGAGTATTTTGCAGTTGTGCCGGCGGATGAAATCCCATTCTTCGGGGGTGTAATCGGCATCAAAGGCAAACTGCACCGGCAAGCTCCCTCCTCTATAAATAGTGGTCAATGTGCCAGGTGGTTTCGTTGGAGTGGTGGTACTGGAGCCTCCCGCCAATAGAAAGGCTTCCTTCAGCGTACAGTACCGCTGGTAGATTTCCTCCTCCAGGGCGCTGCGCTCCCGCAGCAGCGCCAGCAGGGGCGGAACAATCTCCGCCGCCATGGGGCGGTATTTCTCCGGGGTATCCGGTGTGATGATAACGGAGGGTTCCATCCTGCCGCCTCCTAACAAATCGCCCCACCGGGGGCAAAATTAGCTGCAATTTAGGGAAACTCTCCCAAACACTCGGTTATTAACAGGCCGGTGGGAAAAGATACCCTTGTAATTCTACTAAAAAAAGGGTATCATTACAAGTGCCCATAAAAATTTTGTCGAATTCAGAAGGGGGCTGCGGCCTTTGGTTTTCTCCAACCTTTTCTTTCTATATATTTTCCTCCCCGCCAATATCATTCTCTATTTCGCCGCCCCCTCCATCCGGGTGAAGAATGCCATTATGGTCTGCTTCTCCCTGTTTTTCTACGCCTGGGGGGAACCGGTTTGGGTTTTCCTACTTATCGCCACCGCCTTTGTCAACTGGCTGCTGGCCCTGCATATAAAAAAGCATCTGGAGGACCCGGAGCGCCGGAAGGCCCGCTGCGCCCTCGTTGCGGCGGTGGTGCTGGATCTCTCCCTCCTGGTGCTCTTTAAATACACCGGCTTTTTGTACGAAAACGTCAACGCCCTTTTTGGCACCAGCTTTGCAGGGCCGGGGCTGGTGCTGCCCATCGGCATCAGCTTTTACACCTTCCAGATTATCTCCTACATGGCGGACGTCTACCGCCGGGATGTAGAGGCCCAGCCCAGCTTTGTAAAATTCCTGATGTACGTCACCATGTACCACCAGCTGGTGGCGGGGCCCATCGTCCGCTACCAGTGGATCGCCCAGGAGATTGACCACCGGAAAAGCGATCCTGCCGAGGTGTGGAGCGGCCTCTGCCGCTTCTGCGTGGGCCTTTGCAAAAAGGTGGTGGTGGCAAACGCCGCCGGGAAACTGGCAGGGCAGTACCTGGACGGGGACCTTGCCCGCCTCACCACCGCCGGGGCCTTCTTCGGCATCCTCATGTTCACCCTCCAAATCTACTACGACTTTTCCGCCTATTCGGATATGGCCATCGGCATGGGACGGATCTTCGGTTTCCACTACATGGAAAACTTCAATTACCCCTATATCGCCCGGTCGGTCACCGGCTTTTGGCGGCGGTGGCATATCTCCCTGTCCTCCTTCTTCCGGGACTATGTCTACATCCCCCTGGGGGGTAAGTACCGACACCAGCTGCGGAACATCTGCGTGGTGTGGCTCCTCACCGGCCTGTGGCACGGGGCCAGCTGGAACTTTGTGCTGTGGGGTGCCTGGTACGGCGCGCTCCTCATCCTGGAGAAAAAGTTCCTTCTGCGGTGGCTGGAGCGGCTCCCGGCCTTTGTGGGGTGGCTTTGGTCCACTCTGGCGGTGCTGGTGGGTTGGAGTATCTTCTACTTTGTGGATTTCGGGAGGCTCCTCCAGTTCCTGCCCATCCTCTTCGGCGGGCGGCTGGCCCCCGATCCCGGCCTTTGGGTCACCATCCAAAACCAGCTCTTCTGGCTGCTCCTCTCCCTGGCCTTCTGCGCCCCCATTCTGCCGGGGCTCAAAAACCTGGCTGCCCGGTACGCCGACGGGGAGGGGAAGCAGGCGGGGGTGGTGCTGCTCCAGTCGCTTTTCTGTCTGCTGCTGGCGATGGAATTCACCGTCTACTCGGCGGGACAGAGCTACAAC
>WSMP01000166.1 GCA_013316495.1 Angelakisella sp. | reverse complement strand
GCATCAGAAGCATGGCGGCGCCGGTGTTCCTTCCCAGCAGGGACAGCAGGTAAAAGTCAGCCCCCAGGGCTGCAAGGTAGGGCGCCAGGGCGCGAAGTTCCTGTTTCATCCTCATTCCTCCAAAATAAAAAGCTCCTCCACGGTGCTCCCCAGATGGCGGGCCAGCTTCATAGCCAGCGCCAGGGTGGGGCTGTACTTATCGGTTTCGATGGCGATGATGGTCTGGCGGGAGACCCCCGCCGCCGCGGCCAAATCCTCCTGGCGGAGGCCCTTGGACTTGCGCAGCTCCTTTATATGGTTTTTCATCCCCGTACACCTGCCAGCAGCACCGCCGCGGCAGCCGTTGCCGCCACCCCCGCCGCCACGCAGGCCAGCACCACCAGCCTGGCCAGGGGAGCCGTCTCCTGGGAGTCCTCATCGTCCTTCACCGCCCTGCGGGTAAGGAGCAGCTGGGAAAAGGCCTGCACAAGGGCCGCCCCCGAAAGAAGGCCGCAGGGGAGCAGGTTCAGGCGGCTATGCCAGAGGAAGACGCAGAGGCTTTCGTAAAGGCTCCAAAGGAGGAGGGCAGCCACCAGAAAGAGATAGGCGTTTCTTTGGGCCTTGGCGATGATGTGCCGCTCCATTTCATCCGGTTTTCTCATGGGAGACACTCCTTTCAAATGTAAAGTTTCCTTAACATCCATTATAGATGCTAGACGGGTAAATGTCAAGTGTTCTTTACTTTTTGCACGGACTAAAGCGCTGGGGGCCGGACTGTACGGTTTTGCAATCTCAAAAACATCCCACCGGGATGTTTTTGATGGGTAGCCCGTGCGACCTTCGGCCCTGCTGGCTAAGACTCCAGGCAGTCCCTTTCGCCCTCCGGAGGGTTAAGGCCCTTTAGGGCCGGGTAGGGCGTGACTCCGGGGGCACCCCGGCGGCCTTCGGCCCTGCTGGCTAAGACTCCAGGCAATCACTTTCGCCCTTTGTCAAGGTAAGGCCGAAGGCCGTGTAGGGCGTGACACCGGCGGCACCGGCATTGACACCCCTGGCGCCATGGAGTAAAATAGTACCAAATAAGGCCGGGGGCAACCACCGGCCAATCAAAACGCGGGAAGGAACGAAACCGACTATGGAGCCTTTTTCCAGCATCCAGCCCCAGCGCGCCCAAAAACTCCGCTATGTCCTCTGTGACATCGACGATACCATCACCACCGGCGGGAAGCTCCCTGCCGAATCCTATGCCGCCCTTTGGCGGCTCCACGATGCCGGTTATGGGGTGATTCCCGTTACCGGGCGGCCGGCCGGCTGGTGCGATCTCATCGTCCGCCAGTGGCCGGTGACCGCTGTGGTGGGGGAAAACGGGGCTTTCGTCTACTACTTCCGGGAGGGCCGCCGCCTCACCTTCACTCACCCCTCGGTGGCGGACGGGGACATCCAGGGGCGGCTGGCGGCGGTGCGGGACGCCTGCCTGGCGGGGGTGCCGGGGTGCCGGGTCTCCAAGGACCAGTTTGCCCGCATCTACGATGTAGCCATTGATTTTAACGAGGACCCGCCCTACCTGGGGTTTGAGGCCGCCGACCAAATCCAGGCAATTGCCCAGTCCCTGGGGGCGGTGGCAAAGGTCAGCTCCATCCACGTCAACGCCTGGTTTGGGGATTACAACAAGCTGGATATGACCCGGCTCTTTTTGAAGGAGGTCCTGGGGGAGCCGGACGACGACGCCATCCGGGATAAGGTGATTTTCTTTGGGGATTCCCCCAACGATGAGCCTATGTTCGCCTTCTTCCCCACCAGCTGCGGTGTGGCAAACATCCGGCCTTTTGCGGAGAAGATGACCTGCCTCCCCGCCTTTGTGACGGCGGAGGAATCGGGCAGGGGCTTTGCGGAGGCCATCCAGCACCTGCTGCGCGTCTGCGGAAAATAACTTGGAAAGGAAAGACCTGCCATGAATGGATTTACCACCATTATCACCATCGTTCTGGTTATGCTTGCCACCAGCTATATGTACGGCAACGGGAAAAAGCCCGGCCCCGCCGTCTACACGCCGGAGGGGATGCGCCTGCTGCAAAACCGTCGCGTCGGCGTGGTGATGCTGGTGATTCTTTGGGCCATCGCCGCCTTCTTCCTTTTCTTCGGGGTGCTGTGCTGGCAGGATATCGGCATGGGCCAGGGGGGCGTGGTGCTGCTTTTCTTTGGGATGGGGGTCTTCTTCATCCTCCTGGGTCTTCTGGCAAGATGGCTCAGCGACCGCAACCGTGTCTGCTTTGATGACAAGCGGGTGATTCAGTACCGGGCTGTTGGGAAGCCCGTGGAGATGGAATGGTGGGAGGTTGTGGAGTACAGCTGCAACCCCCAGCGGGTCTTCCTTGCCTCTGCCGACCGGCGGAAGATTCGGGTAGACGCCACCTTTTCCGGCCTGCCGGAGCTGGTGGAGATGATTCAGGAAAAGGTGGCAGGACGGTAAGCCCATCGAGGAAATCGCATCCTAAAAATCGAAGGCCCTGCTAAAACAGCGGAGCCTTTTTTGCTGCCAAAGGTCTTGCCGAACCGTAGCGAATCTGGTAAAATAAAGCTGGCACTGCCGGAACGGTACGGTTAGCCCCCTCCTTTCTTTTGCGCAAATGCGCACCTGGGGGCGAAAGACTTTTTGCACGCCTATGCCTGCGCCCCTGGAGACTTATCGAAGGGGGACGATAGAATTGGTTACATACGAGGGGATTTTTCACTTTTGTATGATGGTCGTTGATATCGTTACACTTGTAGTCATTCTCTGCAAAAAGAAGTAACCGCCAGCCTACCAAGCATACGGTTACTTCTTTCCGTAATCTAGGGGGCTAACCGTCTACCGGCGGTGCCTCCTTATGTCTATATTATAGCAGGGCTTTGTGGGAAATGCAAGAGGATGGAGCGCCAAAAGGCGCTCCACCCTCTCTCTGCCCCTTGCAGGGCTTTTTTGACCGGAGTGCCTCCGGCGTCACACCCTACCCGCCCCTTTGGGGGCTTAACTTTGCAGAAGGGCGATAGCCAGTACCTGGAGTTTTACCGCCATTGTGCAGATGGAAAAGGAGGCCCTGCCAAAAGCAGAGCCTCCTTGCCGTTTGTAGGAAGTAAGATAAACCACGCCATATCCAGCGTAGGTCTCCAGGCAGCCCCGGAGTGCCTCCGGCGTCACTCCCTACCCGCCCCCTTTGGGGGCTTAACTTTGCAGAAGGGCGATAGTCAGTACCT
>WSMP01000165.1 GCA_013316495.1 Angelakisella sp. | reverse complement strand
CACCCCCACCTTGAAGCTGGATGGCACCATCCTCCGCCCCGGCTTCGTGGAGCGCGGACAGGGGGCGGCCCCTGGCGAGCTTTCCGGCATCTGCGGCACCGCCGCCATCCAGGAGGAGGGAGCGATGCCGGACTTTTCCTTCAGCCAGCAGCCGGACCAGCTTACCGCCATCCTCCGCCGGGAGGACGCCGAAGAGGGGGAAATGCCGCTCTTTGAGGGGACGCTGGAGCAGCTGGCGGAAATGGAGACACCGGTAAACGGCAGCTATCTCCTGGACCTTCAGGCCGTCTGGAACGGGGCGGAGGAGGGCTTTTCCGGGACGGTGGGATACCGCATCGGCCTCTCCTACGCGCTGCCCCTCCGTCTCACCGTGGACCGGCAGGAGCTGCCCCAGGGGTACTTCTTCCTTCTGCGGGCCAGCAATCTGCCGGAGGGGGTGGAGGAGGTCACCGCCGTTACCGACATCGAGTTTACCCCCACCTTCTATCCCTACCAGGGGGAGATGATTGCGTTGATGCCTGCGCGGTACAACCGCAACGCCGGGGAATACCACATCACCCTTACCGCCGGGGAGGAAAGCCGGGACTTCACCATCCAAGTGACCGACGGGGGCTTTGCCGTATCGGTGCAGCAGTTTGAGGTGGACCCGGAGATTGCCAACTCCACCGTAAACAGCCCGGAGGCCAACGCCGTCTACACCCAGGTGACCCGCCCCCTGAAGCAGATGGGGGACCCGGAGAAATACTGGGATGGACCCTTTATCCTGCCCCTGGATCCCAAATACAAGACCTCCAGCAGCACCTTCGGCCGCATCCGCATCATCAACGGGGTGTGGGAGCAGCACGCCGGCATAGATTACCCCGCCCCCGAAGGCACCCAGGTGTGGGCTCCCAACAACGGACGGGTGCTTTACGCCGGGTTCCTTCAGCTGACGGGGAACACCATCTGCATCGAGCACGGCTTCGGCCTTAAAAGCTGGTACTACCACCTTAGCGCGGTGGAGGTGGAGGCCGGGCAGATGGTAAAGACCGGGGATCCCATCGGCAAGGTGGGCACCACCGGCTTTTCCACCGGGCCGCACCTGCACTTCACCATGTCCATCAACAATGTCTATGTCAACCCGGAGCAGTGCCTGGGGGAAAACATCCTGGGCGAATAAACCGATAGAAAATCACCCCCAGCGGGAGGAGCGGAAGGCTCCAGCGCCGGGGGTGATTTTTAGAGTATTTCCTGTTCCAGCCTTTCCACCTCTGCCAGCCAGAGGGCAGCGGAGGCGTCGCTGGGCATCCGCCAATCCCCCCTGGGGGAGAGGGCGACGCTGCCCACCCGCGGGCCGTCCGGGAGGCAGGAGCGCTTGAACTGCTGGGCGAAGAACCGGCGGTAGAAGCTCCCCAGCCACCGGAGGATGGTCCGGCGCTCATAGCTGCCGGCGAAGGCCCGTTCCGCCAGCCGCAGCACCTTGGCCGGAGGAAATCCCCACCGCACCGTATAGTACAGGAAGAAATCGTGGAGCTGGTAGGGGCCCACCAGCTCCTCTGTCCGCTGGCTGATCTCCCCGTCCTTGGCCGGGAGCAGCTCCGGGCTGACGGGGGTATCCAGAATATCCAGAAGGACCCGGCGCAGAGGCTCCGGCGACTGGGCGGCCACGGCGGCCACCATATGGCGCACCAGCGTCTTGGGCACCGAGGCGTTCACCCCATACATGGACATATGGTCCCCGTTGTAGGTGGCCCAGCCCAGGGCCAGCTCCGAAAGGTCCCCGGTGCCCACCACCAGGCCGCCGGTGCGGTTGGCCAGGTCCATAAGCACCTGGGTGCGCTCCCTGGCCTGGGCGTTTTCGTAGGTGACGTCCGGGGTAGCGCCGTCGTGACCGATGTCCCGAAGGTGCAGGGCCGCCGCCTCCCGGATATCCACCGTTTGCAGGGAGACCCCCAGGGCCTGGCACAGGGCCTGGGCGTTGCCCTTGGTGCGGCTGGTGGTGCCAAAGCAGGGCATGGTAACGGCCAAAATCTCCTTGCGGGGGCGCTCCAAAAGGTCCATGGCCCGAACCGCCGCCAGCAGGGCCAGGGTGGAATCCAGCCCCCCGGAGATGCCCAGCACCAGGCCGGGGCAGCGGGTATGCTCCATCCGCTTTTTAAGGCCGTGGGCCTGGATGGAGAGAATCTCCTGGCAGCGGGCGGCCCGCTCCTCCTCCCCCTGGGGGACGAAGGGAGCAGGCGAGACCGGCCGGGTGAGGGAGGTGGGGGCCAAATCCAGCTGGAAGTATATTTCGTCAAAGCCATCGGGGACCGGGGGCCAGGTGCCGGTGCGGCGGCGCTGCCCCGCCAGCCGGGCCACGTCGATTTCGGTGACGGCAAACCCCTCTCCGAAGGGGAGACTTTCCGCCAGAAGGCTCCCGTCCTCCCCGATGAGGTTGTGGGCGCTGAAGACCAGATCGGTGGTGGATTCCCCCCCGCCGCTGGCGGCATAAAGATAGGCGCAGCAGAGGCGGGCCGACTGGCTTTCCACCAGGGTGCGGCGGTAGGCGGCCTTGCCGGCGGCCTCATCGCTGGCGGAGGGGTTGGCGATGACGGTGGCTCCCGCTGCTGCCAACCGGGCGGAAGGGGGCTGCGGCACCCACAGGTCCTCGCAAATCTCCACCCCCAGGCAAAAATCCGGCAGCTGGAGACAGCGAAAGATCATATCCCCCCCGAAGGGGACCCACCGCTCCCCGATGCGGCAGTCCTGCACCGTGCCAGGGCCGGGGGTGAAGTTGCGGGTCTCGTAGAACTCCCCGTAGCCGGGGATGTTCCGCTTGGGCACCACCCCTAGCACCTTCCCCCCCTGGAGGACGGCGGCGCAATTGTAGAGCCGCCCCTTTACCTCCAGGGGAAGCCCCACCACCAGCACCAGGCTGCTCCCCTGGGTGGCGGCGGTGATAACCTCCAGGGCATCCAGGGCCCCCGCCAGGAGAGTATCTTGCCCGAAGAGGTCCCCGCAGGTGTACCCGGTGAGCGCCAGCTCCGGCAGCACCAGGAGGTTCACCCCCAAATCTTTGGCCTTTTCCATGAACAAAAGAATCTGCTGCCGGTTATAGGCGCAGTCCGCCACCCGCAGAGGGGGGGAGGCGGCCGCCACTTTGATGAATCCGTCTTTCATGGACCTCACTCCTTTGGTTTTCTCCCACCATGATAGCAGGGGCCGGGGGATTTGTCCAGGGGGTTTTGCCGTCGGTGCCCAAA
>WSMP01000164.1 GCA_013316495.1 Angelakisella sp. | reverse complement strand
GTCCCGCCGTCCCCCTTGGAGCGCTTTCCGGCCAGGCTCTTCTCCCCGCCCCAGCCGTAGGCGGTCTTCGGCTTCGAGCTCCTCTGGGCCGGGCCGTCGCTGCTAGTCCAGCCGTTGGCGGTATCCCCCTGGGCGGTCTCCTTACGGGAGGAGGCGCCGTCCCAGGCGTTGGACTTGCCGGAGGGTCCCACGTTCATCCAGGCCAAAAAGGTCCGGGCGTCTTCGTTGTCCGGGTCCAGGCGCTGGGCGGTGAGGAAGCACTCCTTTGCCTCCTCCATCCGGTCCAGCTGGTAATAGGCGTAGCCCATCCGGCTCCACCAGCGGTGGTCCTGCTCCCCTATCTGCCGCACCGATTCCAGCACCGCCATGGCCTCTTTATACTTACCGGTGTTGTTCAGCGCACGCGCCAGCCGCCCCTGGATGTCGTAATCCTGCCGCAACTCCTCCGGCAGCTCCCCAATCTCCCGGACAATCTCCCTGTGCTTGTTCTCTTCGTGCCACTGGTCCAGCTTCTCCAAAAGCCCTTTACTGACCGCCATCTCTTTTTCCTCCTTATTCCAGCTCCACCCGGATCACCCTCCGGTAAAAATCAAACTCTCCGTCCAGCTCCTCCTCCGGGTCGTCCCTGTCCTGGCGGAAGTAGGGGGCGCAGGGCAAAAAGCCCACCGCCGCATCAGCGCCGCCGCAGAGATTGCAGCCACCGTCCCCGCCCTTGATGACCAAGGCGCCGTCCTCCCCCACCGTCAGCTCATCGCGGTAGGGATCGCAGGCGATGGTAAGGCCGAAGAAGTTTGGAGTCCGCAGGTCGCAGGAGACGGCGGCTCTCTCCTCCGGTTCAAGGTAGGGGAGGCCCATTTCATAATCGAAGCTGTCCCCCCAGGGGTAGAGGGTGCGGCACCCGCCGCCGCAGAGGTAAGCCCACTCGTCGGCGGTGGGGAGGGAAAAGCCCGTCTCTGCCAGCGCCTCCCGCAGCCGGGAAAAGCTGTCCTGGTGGTACAGCCCCGCCCGCCACCCATCCCCGGTGCGGGTAAACCGCACCTTCTCCGAGATGGTGTACTGGCTGCATTCACCCCTTTGGGCCTTCTGGAATTCCGCGATGGTGTACTGGCTGCATTCACCCCTTTGGGCCTTCTGGAATTCCGCCATCCAGTCCTCATTGCCGGTCAGCCGGGGGTCGTCCAGGGACACCTCCTCGTAGCCCACCGTCTGTAGGGTCCGCTCCACCAGCATGGGGCCGATGACGGCCCGGTGCACCGGATCCATCTGTTCCTGCAAAAGCTCGGTGAGGGTCCCCTCCCAGCCGATGTTCTCCATCTCCTCCTGGAACTCCTCCCGGGTCGCCTGGTCCATCCCCTGGGCGAACTCCTGCCAGCCAAGGGTGACTGTATCCCCTGGGACAAAGACAAACTCCCCGCCCCTGCCGGTAAAGCACCCGGTGCGGGTCTCCCGGCCCCATTTCCGGAAGGTCTCCTCCCCCAAAAGCTCCAGGCCGTATTGCTTCGCCATTTGCTCCAGCAGCGCCCGCCGCTCTTCTGTTTGAAGCCGCTCCCATTTTTCCCGCATCAGCTTTTCTTTCATGGCAAATATCCCTCCCTGTCAGATATTCCGCCCCGCCGCCTGATATAGCAGGGCGTTGAGGATGGCCGCCGCCACGGTGCTGCCCCCTTTGCGGCCCTGGGCGATGATACGGGGGCAGGGGGCGTTGCGCCACAGCTCCTTGCTTTCCACCACATGGACAAACCCCACCGGGGCGGCAATGACCAGGGCGGGGGAAAGCCTCCCCTCCTGGAAAAGCTCCCAGGCCCGGATGAGGGCGGTGGGGGCGTTGCCCACCGCCAGGACGAGGGGCGCCCCGGCGGTATCCAGATCTGCGGCGGCCTCCATACTGACGGCGGCCCTGGTGGTTCCCCTTTCCTTTGCGGCCTGGGCGATTTCTTCCTCCGCCATAAAGCAGAGGACCCGGCCCCCCAGCTTTTCCAGGGCGGCTTTGTTCACCCCGGCCTTTGCCATGTTGGTATCGGTGACCAGCCAGGCCCCGGCCTTCATGGCCTCCACCCCGGCGGCCACCGCTCCGGGGGAGAAAAAGAGGCTATCCCGGTAATCAAAATCCGCCGTGGCGTGGATGACCCGCTTTATCACCCCCAGACAATCCGCCGGAGGCAGGGGCCCCATATCCCCCAGTTCCTTTTCAATGATTTCCATGCTGCGCCCTTCGATGGCCTCCGGACCCATCCGCTCCAATGTCATGAGAAAATCCTCCTAATATTCAATGCCCTCCCTGGCGGCGACGCCCCGGTCGTAGGGGTGGCGGAGCTTTTTCATCTCGGTGATATAATCCGCTCGCTTCAGCATCCACTCTGGGGCGCTCCGGCCGGTGAGGACCAGCTCCACCCCTTCCAGGGGCCGCTCCAGCAGCTCCCGAAGGGCCTTTTCCTCCACCAGGCCGTACTTCAGCGCCGCCATCACCTCATCCAGCACCAGCAGGCCGCAGGCCCCGGTGCGGGCCAGGTGAATAGCTCGGCCGAGATTTTGGTTGTGAAGCTCCAGAGCGGCGGCCCGCTCCTCCCCGCCCATGGCAGAGGCAAAGGCGGTCCCCCCCTTGCCCCGAAGCACTGTGACGCCAGGGAACCGCTCCAGAGCTGCAATCTCCCCGGACGCTCCCCCTTTGAGAAACTGCACCAGCACCGCCGGGATTCCCCGGCCTGCTGCCCGAAGAAGCAGCCCCAGGGCGGCGGTGGTTTTTCCCTTGCCCTCCCCGGTGTAGATATGCACCAGCCCCAGGCTCATATCCCTTCCTCCAGTATACGGTAGATTTTCGCCATGTCAAGGCTTTGGCGGAGGGCCGCGGCCAACAGGCTGTACTGCTCCTCCCGGTGGGCGGCGGGGTCGAAGGCGGGGGCGGCCGCCAGGTCCAGTCCTTTGCGCTCCGCCAGCAGCCTCCAAAGGCGGGAAAGAAGCTCCCCGCTGTCAAAGAGGCCGTGGAGATAGGTGCCCCAGACATTTCCCGCCACCGCGCCGTCCTCCCGCTCCCGGCCACCCTCCACCGGGGCGATGCGGCAGAAGGGAGGGAGACCTTCCTCCACTACTGTGCGGCCCATGTGTATCTCGTACCCCTCCACCGGGGCCTTTTCCAGCCCCGCAAGCCCTGCGGGACCGGTGAGGACCTGCCCCGCTATCCGGGTGCCGACCTTCGCGCCCCCGAAGACGGTATCCGCCGGCAGCAGCCCCAGCCC
>WSMP01000163.1 GCA_013316495.1 Angelakisella sp. | reverse complement strand
GCAATACCGCAGGTCCCGGTTCCCCACCCGGTATTCCACCCCCGTTTCCCGGTTGGCCCGCAGCGTCCCGGTAAGGCAATCCGGTCCGAAGTCCAGGCGCAGCTGAAAGGTCTCCTGGGTGTCGTTGCGCACCTTCAGGTCCAGCCAGCCCTCGGCCACGGTGGCGTCCACCCCGGCGGGCTGTCCACCCAGGTCGGGGAACTCCTTGTCCCGGTGGCCGCTGCGCTCCACCACCGTAAGGGGGGAGTGCAAAAACAGCCAAAACAGCAGGTTGGAAAGCTGGCAGAGTCCGCCGCCGGGGGCGGTGGTAAGCTGTCCGTTTACCACAATAAGCCCGTCCTTGTAGGGGGTGGTTTTGTCTGCCTCCCGCACCGCCTGGAAGAAGGAGAAGGTCTCCCCCGGCTGGATGAGGAGCCCGTCCAGCTTGGCGGCGGCCAGCTTCAGGTTGTGGACCTTGTTCTCCTGGTACACCATGGGGAAGCCGGTGTTCCAGTTATAAAGGGGGAGGCTTTGGGCAAAGACGGTCCGGGGCAGCTCCTCCCCGGTTTGGCGGAGGGCGTAGCGCCTTCCATCCAGGGCCATCCCCAGGTAAAAGCAGACCTTTCGCTGGGCCGCCCGCAGGGGGATAAGGGCGGGAAACCGCTCTGTTAAACGCTTTCTGGACATCCTTCTTACACTCCTTTTTCCATCTGGGATGAGGGGCCTTGCTTCGATGGTATCAGTTTACCAGAAGGATGGCTTTTATGTTTTCGCTTTTCTTTAAAACCGGCTGACGATTTCTTTTAAAATTTCTTACGATTTTCTAACGGTGAAAAAGGGGCCAAAAGGCACAAAAAAGGGCCAAAACGGCCCGAAATGTGATGAATAAATTATGAATCTGTTGTGAACGAAAAATAAACGGTGGGTTTTTGGCCACTTTTGGGGACTTTTATGCCCTTTTTTGCTCCCTTGGGATATTACAGCCCTTTTGGCAACCGCACCGTAAACAGGATGCTTTCCTGTTCGCTTTCCGCCGTGATGCTCCCCCCGTGGAGCTCCACAATCTCCTTCGCGATAGCGAGCCCCAGTCCGGCCCCTCCGGTGGCGGAGGCGCGGGAGGAATCCACCCGGTAGAACTGCTCGAAGATATGGCAGAGCTTTTCCGGCGGAATGGTGCGGCCATGGTTCTGGAGCCGCAGGACGGCTTCATTCCCCTCCGGCTCCATCGCCACCAAGATGGCGGTGCCGGGGGCGCTGTAGCTGACGGCGTTGCGGATGAGGTTATCCAGCACCCGCTGGAGCTTGTCTCTATCGCAGGAGATTTCCACATCCTGGGAGATGGCGGTTTCCCAAGAAAGCTCCTTTTCCTGGAGGACGGGGGAAAATTCGCTCACCATCTGCTCCAGCATCCGGCTGAGGTTGGTGCGCTCCGGCTCCAGGGTGAGGGTGGTTAGGTTAAAGCGGGTAATATCGAAGAATTCGTTCACCAAATCCTCCAGACGCAGGGCCTTATCCAGGGCGATGCCGGTGTATTTTTCCCGCAGGCGAGGGGAAATCTCCTCCTCGTCCCGCAGGAGGGTAAGGTAGCCGATGACGCTGGTGAGCGGGGTCTTCAGGTCGTGGGCCAGGTAGACGATGAGGTCGTTTTTCCGCTGCTCCGCCTCCTTGGCCACTGCCGCCGCGCGCAGGGAGCGCTCCCGCAGAAGGTTCAGGTGGTCCTGGGCCTCCCGCAGGGGGGTGGGCAGGAAAATCATCCGCCCGCTGTCCTGGGTGAGCCGTTCGGCGGCGGCCACCAGCTCGTCCAGGTAGCCCAGGGGACGGCGGAGGAGGTGGATGGTGCAGAGGATCCAGGCTATTCCCACCGCAAGGATGTACAGCAGCAGAAAATAGTCCCGGCAGGCGTAAAGCAGATTCCGGAGGAGCGTCGAATTCCGCCACCAATTGACGGCCCCAAAGAACAGGATACAGCAGAGGGCAAAAAAGGCTATCCCGGCAGCAGAGGCCAGGAGGGAAAGAAAATACTGTCCCAGCAGCCGCCAGGAGAGGCTGCGGCTGTAGCTGTGCCGCCCTATCCCCAGGTGGTAGAGAAAATCGGAGAAGCGCTCCCGCAGCTCCGCCAAAAGGTCCCGCAGCGGCGCGGTCCGCTGGCGGAGCCACTCCGAGGCCATCCAAAGAAATTCTTTTACCCTTTCAAAACGCTCATTCAATGGTATAACCCACCCCCCAAATGGTCTTTATAAACTTGGGCCGCCGGGGCGGTTCCCCCAGCTTTTCCCGCAGCCGCGCGATATGGGCCATAACGGTGTTGTTGTTATCCAGATACCGCTCCCCCCACACCGCCTCGAAAAGCTCCTCCGAGGAGACCACCCTCCCCTGGTTTTGGAGGAGATGCCAGAGGATGGAAAACTCCAGAGGGGTGAGGGAAAGCTCCTTCCCGTTGAGGGTGCATTTGTGGCTTTGGCGGGAGATGGAAAGGCCCCGAAGATCCAGGGTGTCCTCCTCCTGCTTTGCCTCGCCGGGGCTGTTGTACCGGGTGTAGCGGCGCAGCTGGGTTTTGACGCGGGCCACCAGCTCCAAGGGATTAAAGGGCTTGGTGACGTAATCATCCGCCCCCAAAGTAAGGCCGGTGATTTTATCCATATCTTCCACCCTGGCTGTAAGCATGATAATGGGATAAAAGTACCGCTCCCGGATACGCTGGCAAAGGGTAAAGCCGTCCATATCCGGCAGCATCACATCCAACACCGCCAGGGCGGCCTCCTCCCGCAGGGCGTACTCCAGGGCCGGAAGGGCGGTATAAAATTTGGCTGTCTCAAACCCCTCGCTGCGCAGGTACAGCTCCACCAAATCGGCAATCTCCTTCTCGTCATCCACAATGATGATTTTCTTTTCCATCTTTCTCACCTATTCCCCGCGTTTTTTCAAAGCAGCTCCCGGCGCGCCGGAGGCCCCAGGCCGCTGCTTCTTATTATAGCTTTGTGGGTGGCAAAGCACAAGCCGCGGGGCGCTATAACCAGTTTACCAGATGTGGGCCGTCAGGGTGTGCTTTTTCCCTTACGATTTTCTGACAAAATACTGACAGAAGCAACCCTTACCTTCCAGAGAGCGAAAACGATTGCCTGGAGTCTTGGCTAGCAGGACCGAAGGGACGCGAAGCGGCCCGTTAGGGCTGCAGGGGACAAAGGCAGAATCCCGGCCGCCTTCCGCAGAAGGCGGAACTCTTTCCGGAGGGAGCCTTTCTGCCGCCGCAGCGGCGTCTCGGAGCGCAACCGCCG
>WSMP01000162.1 GCA_013316495.1 Angelakisella sp. | reverse complement strand
GCTGCTGGGGGCCCGGAGCATTGAGCGGACCAACAAGGTGATGATGCCTCTCTTCTTTTTGATCTTTGCGATACTGGCTGTGCGGGTGGCCCTGCTGCCCGGCGCCGCGGAGGGCTACCGCTACCTGTTTTCCTTCCGGTGGGAGGAGCTCTTGGAGCCTATGGTGTGGATCTGGGCCATGGGACAGGCCCTCTTTTCCCTCTCCATCACAGGCAGCGGGATGATTGTCTATGGGGCGTATTTGGGGGAAAAGGAGGACGCGGCGGCTTTGGCCAGGCGGACCGCCCTCTTTGACACCATTGCGGCCCTTGTGGCGGCGCTGGTGATTATCCCGGCCTGCTTCGCCTACGGCCTGGATGTGGGAGCGGGGCCCTCTCTGCTCTTTGTCACCCTGCCCCGAATCCTGCAAAGCATCCCCCTGGGGCGGCTCTTTGCCATAATCCTTTATATTGCCATGGTGTTTGCCGGCGTCAGCTCCCTACAAAATATGTTCGAGGCGGTGGGGGAATCCCTTCTCCACCGGTTCCCCCGTCTGGACCGCCGGGTGATGCTGGGGATTCTCTGTGTAATCTGCCTGGGAATCGGGCTGCATATGGAGCCGATTTACAAGTGGGGTCCCTGGATGGACGTAGTTTCCATCTACATCATCCCCATCGGCGCGGCGCTGGGGGCTGTCTCCTGGTTTTGGATCTTCCCCCGGAAGGAACTGCTGAAGGAGATCCACCGCGGCTCCAAAAAGGCCCCCGGCCTCTGGTGGCATTGCCTGGGACGGTATGTCTATGTGCCCTGCGTCCTTCTTCTGTGCGGTGTGGCCCTGCTGCTGAAGGTAGCCTTTTAACCAAAAGCCCCCAGCCTTCTATGGCCGGGGGCTTTATGTTGTTTTACTTAGTATTTTTACAGATAGACCCGGAAGGCGGAGGGCAGGGGGCAATCCCTGGAAAGCTCCTCCCCGGTGACCCATCGAAGGCCTGCCTCCCCCTTGCCTGTACCGGTGACCTTGGCCTCCCAGCCGCTCATCTGCCACTCCACATGGCTGAAGATATGGCGGGAATCCGGCAGGGATTGGAGGGAGCGGACCAAAAGCCCCATCTCCAAAAGGGCGTCTGTCACCTGTCCCCGGTCCAGCCTGCCAAAAAGGTTCACCGGCTCCCACATCCCCGCCAGAAGGCCGGGAGAAGGGCGGCGGCGCAGGGCGATGCGCCCTTTTTCATCCCGCACCACCAGGATGGTCCGCTCCTCCACCCGCCGGGGCTTTTTGGGGGCCTTCACCGGCAGCTCTTTAACAAGGCCCAGCTCCCTGGCCCGGCAAACCCCCGCCACAGGGCAATCCCCACAGAGGGGCTCCCCCCCTGGGAGGCAGACACAGGCCCCCAGCTCCATCAGCGCCTGGTTAAAATCCCCCGGCCGGTCCGGAAGGATGGCGGCAATGGCCTGGCTCATCTCCTTTTTTAAATGGGGACTGGCAATATCCCGGCGGCTGGCGGTGACGCGGGAAAGGACCCGCAGGACGTTGCCATCCACCGCCGGGCAGGGGAGGCCGAAGGCGATGGAGGCGATAGCCCCTGCTGTGTAATCCCCGATGCCCGGCAGGCTCCGCAGCGCCTCAAAGGAGGCGGGAAGCGCTCCGCCGTATTCCCCGGCCACCCTTTGGGCCGCCTTTTGGAGGTTCCGGGCGCGGCTGTAGTACCCCAGCCCCTCCCACAGCTTCAGCAGCACATCCTCCGGGCAGGCGGCCAGGGCGGGGATATCCGGCAGGGCGTCCATAAACCGCAGGAAGTAGGGCCGCACCGCCTCCACCCTGGTTTGCTGGAGCATCACCTCGCTCACCCATACCCGGTAGGGGGTGGGTTCGCTTCGCCAGGGGAGGATCCGGGCACAGCGGCCGTACCACTCCAGCAGCAAAGGGGGCAGGCTCTCCAGCTCCCTCATACCGCCACCTCAAAAACCCGCTGGAAATTCCGGTACAGGATGGCGTCCCGCGCCTCCGCCGGGAGCCCCAGAGCCAGGAAGCGCTCCAGCTCCTCCCGGTGGTCCCACATGGGGAAATCGGTGCCGAAGAAGAAGCGCTGGGGGCCCATGGTCTCGATGAGGGCGAGGGCCCGCTCCTGGGGGAGCTTAAAAAGGGTGCTGCTGGTATCGAAGAAGACGTTGGGCAAATCCCGGTACAGCTCCACATCCTGCCAGTGGTTATAGCCTCCAAAGTGGGCGGCGATGCAGATAAGGGCAGGATATCTCTTCGCCACCACCGCCATCCGGGCGGGGGCGGACCAATCGTACCGATCATCCCCGGTGTGAAAGAGGATGGGCAGCCCCCCTTCGGCACAGCCCTCGTAGATGGGGAAGGCAGCGGGGTCATCAATGGAAAACTGCTGGAAGTCCGGGTGGAGCTTCACCCCCCGCAGGCCCATCTCCCGGATGCGCCGAATCTCCCCAGGGATGTCCGGAAAGCTGGGATGGAGGGTGCCGAACCCCACAAATTCCGGGTGGACGGCGCAGCTCTCCCGGATAAAATCGTTGATGGATACCACCTGTCCCGGCCGGGTGGCGGTGGAACAAACCAGATATTTTCGCACTTCGATAGCCCTTCCGCTTTCCAGCAGGGCCTCCGGGGAACCGGGGTGCTGCATGGGGATGCTGTAAAAGGCACCGATGGCGCCCACCGCTTTTTCTGCAATCTTTCCGGGGAAGATATGGGCGTGGGCGTCGGCAATCACCAGATCTTTCATCTCTGCCATAGGCGAAGCCCTCCTTAAACTTGTTGTTCTTCCCCGCTATTATAGCATAAAATAGGCCTAGTCTCCAGGCACTCGCCGGGATTTCTGAAAAAAGGTAAGGCCGAAGGCCAGGTAGGGCGGGACACCGGCGGCACGCCGGTATTATAGCATAAAACAGCCTTGGTCTCCAGGTACTCGCCGGGATTTCTGAAAAAAGGTAAGGCCGAAGGCCGGGTAGGGCGGGACACCGGCGGCACGCCGGTATTATAGCATAAAACAGTCTTGGTCTCCAGGTACTCGTCGGGATTTCTGAAAAAAGTAAGGCCGAAGGCCAGGCAGGGCGGGACACCGGCGGCACGCCGGTTTCGAAAGAAGCAAAAGAAGGCCGGGCGCAGCCCATGCCGGCCTTGCCTTTACCACACCCCTGCGCTATAATGAAACCAACGGAAATGCAGGATTAAGGGGGATTGCTCCATGAGAAAGGACCGGTGCCGCCAGGCCTTGGAGGCTATCGGGCGGGCGGAAGGGCTATCGAAGTGCGAAAATATCTGG
>WSMP01000161.1 GCA_013316495.1 Angelakisella sp. | reverse complement strand
CTTCAGCAATGCCTCTATGGCAATTTTACTTTGGAATACACCTTCCCCGCTGCAAAGCAAAAGGGCCAGCTAAAAAGCCGGCCCTTTTGGTCTCTTATGATTATTTTCGAATTTCCGCGCCAATTGCAGCCAGGCCCTCCAGGGCGGCGGCCATGGCCTTGTCGCATTCCTCCACCGTCAGGGTGCGGTCGGCAGCCCGAAGGATGAGGGCGTAGGCCACGCTCTTCTTCCCCTGGGGCACCTGGGCGCCCCGGTAGACGTCGAAAAGCTCCAGCTTCTCCAAAATCTTTCCTACATGGGTCTGGATAGCTTTTTCGATGGCGGCCACTGGCAACGATTCGTCGCAGATCACCGCCAGGTCCCGTGTGGAGGCGGGGAAGCGGGGCAGGGACTGGTAGCTTTTTTTATCGCTGTGGAGGCGGAACAGCAGGTCTCCATCCAGCTGGGCCACATAGACCCTGGTGCCGATGCCGAAGTTTTCGCAGACCTCCGGATGGATTTCCCCAATGCCTCCGATGGTCTCCCCGCCTGCCATCATGGCGGCGCAACGGCCGGGGTGGTAGGAGGGATTGTGGGTGCAGGCGGTGTACTCCACGCCGGTTACGCACAGCTTTTCCAGCAGTGCTTCCACCCGGCCCTTAAGGGTGTAGAAATCGCAGCCGTCCCCGTACATCCCCAGGGTGATCCACTGCTTTTCCTGGGGCAGCTGGTCCGGCGCGGTGGGGAGGTACTCGGTGGCCATCTCGTAAAGGGCGGCCTGGGGATTGCGGTTGTTGTAGTTGGTGGCCAGCACCTGGAGCATGGAGGGGAGGGCGGTGGTGCGCATAACGCTGGTGTCCTCCCCCAGGGGATTCAGGATGGTCACCGAGCTGCGCAGAGGAGAATCCTCTGGCAGACGGATTTTGTCATACAGCTTGGGGCTGATGAAGGTGAAGGTGAGTATCTCGCTCAGTCCCAGGCCCAAAAGAACCTGCTCCGCCTGGCGGTCAAACTTTTGCCGGGGGGTGACGATTCCCTCCGCCATGCCCCGCAGGGCAGTGGTGGGGATTTTATCGTAGCCGTACATCCGGGCCACTTCCTCGGCGATGTCCGCCTTGGATTCCAGGTCGGGACGCCAGGTGGGGGCCAGGGCCATGCCGTTTTCCACCGGGATTTCCAGCCGGGCCAGCATCTCCACCATCTCCTGGCTGGTTAAAGAAACGCCCAGGAAACGGTTGATCCAATCTGGGTCGAAGGGGATGCTCCGGCCCTGGTGGCTGGCGTTGTCCACATCGATGACACCGTCCACCACCTGACCGGCCCCCAGCAGCTCCACCAGCTGGCAGGCCCGTTCCACCGCCGGGGCGCAGGTGGCGGGGTCCAGGCCCTTTTCGTACCGGCCGCTGGCCTCGGTGCGCAGCCCCACCTTTTTGGCGGTGGTGCGGACACTGCTGCCCATGAAGCAGGCGGATTCAAAGGCCACAGTGACGGTGTCCGCCTCGATTTCCGAGTGCTCGCCGCCCATAACGCCGGCGATGGCGGTGGGGCCGTTTTCGTCGGCGATGACCAGCATCTCCGGGGAGAGCGTCCGCTCCACCCCGTCCAGGGTGGTGATGGATTCCCCGGCCCTGGCGTTGCGGACGATGATGTGGGCGCCCCCCACATGCTTCAGGTCGAAGGCGTGCATAGGCTGGCCGTATTCCAGCATCACAAAGTTGGTGATGTCCACAATGTTGTTAATGGGCCGCACCCCGCAGGCCCGCAGCCGCTCCCGCATCCACCGGGGGGAGGGGGCAATTTTTACGTCCTTCACCACCCTGGCCATATACCGGGGGCAGAGGGCGCCGTTCTTTACCTCCACCCGCAGGTAATCGTGGATATCCCCGCCGCAGCCCTTTACCACCGGGGCCGGGGTCTTCATAGGCAGGCCGAAGGTGGCGGCAGTCTCCCTGGCCAGGCCCAGGATAGAGAAGCAGTCGGGGCGGTTGGAGGTGATTTCAAACTCCACCGTGGTGTCGTTAAGGCCGATGGCGGACTGGATATCTTTGCCCAAAACGCGGTCGCAATCCTCCCCCAGGATGAAGATGCCGTCTTCGATGGCGTAGGGGAAATCGTGGGCGGTGAGGCCCAGTTCCCCCAGGGAGCAGAGCATCCCGCAGCTTTCCACCCCCCGCAGCTTGCCCTTGGTGATTTTGTGGCCCCCAGGGAGCACCGACTTATGCTTTGCCACTGGCACAAAGTCCCCTGCCGAGACGTTCTGGGCCCCGGTGACAATCTGCACCGTTTCAGTTCCCACATCCACCTGGCAGACCCACAGGTGGTCGGAATCGGGGTGGCGCTCCATGGCCTTTACCTGGCCCACCACCACGTTCTGTATCTCGGCGCCCTCTACCTTGTACCCCTCCACCTTGGAGCCGGACATGGTCATCCCCTCGCAGTAAGAGCGGGGAGCCAGCTCCCCGGCGGGTAGGTAATCGTTGAGCCATTTCATGGAAAGATTCATCGTTGTTGTTCCCCCTATCCCTTAAAACTGCGCCAGGAAGCGCATGTCATTTTCGTACAGCAGCCGCATGTCGTCGATGTTATACCGGCCCATAACCAGCCGCTCCAGCCCGATGCCGAAGGCAAAGCCGCTGTAGACCTCCGGGTCGATGCCGCAGATGGAGAGCACCTTGGGGTGGACCATGCCGCAGCCCAAAATCTCAATCCAGCCCTCCCCCTTACAGAGGCGGCAGCCCTCCCCGTGGCAGCCGAAGCACTGGAGGTCCACCTCCGCCGAGGGCTCGGTGAAGGGGAAGTGGTGGGGCCTAAAGCGCACCACGGCCTCCGCCCCGTAGATGCGCTTAACGATGGTTTCCAGGCAGCCCTTCAGGTCCGCCATGGTGATGCCCTTATCCACCACCAGTCCCTCAATCTGGTGGAAGATGGGGGAGTGGGTGGCGTCCACCGCGTCGGAGCGGTAGACCCGGCCGGGGGCGATGATGCGGATGGGGGGCTTACGCTCCTCCATGGTGCGGATTTGGACCGGGCTGGTCTGGGTCCGCAGCAGGATGTTTTCCGAGATATAGAAGGTATCCTGGGTGTCCCTGGCCGGGTGGTCCTTGGGGAGATTCAGAGCCTCAAAGTTGTAGTAATCGGTTTCCACCTCCGGCCCCTGGACCACGTCAAAGCCCATCCCAAGAAAAATCTCCTTCACCTCGTCCAGCACCAAGGAAATGGGGTGCCGGTGGCCAGGGGTGGGGGCGGTGCCGGGCATGGTGACGTCGATGGTCTCCGCCCGGAGCTTTTCCGCCTGGAGTGCGGCCTTTAACGCCTGGGTGCGGGCCGCCAGGTCCCCTTCCCCCGCTCCGGCACCTGCATCCCAATCAGCAGGCCGATGGAAAACAGGCAG
>WSMP01000160.1 GCA_013316495.1 Angelakisella sp. | reverse complement strand
CAACATCCGAGAGCCTATATTCAAACCTCATACCCCATCCCTCCCAGCTGCCGCCTTTGCCATGTTCTGCATGGCCTTCCTGGCCAACAAGCCCTTTGCTCTGGCTCCCGGCATGGGCCTCAACAGCTTTTTTGCCATTGTGGTAGCCAACATTGCCGCCCTCACTGGCATGAGCTATGTGGACAGCTTCCAGTCCGCCCTGGTGATTATCCTGGTGGAGGGCATCATCTTCATCATCCTCTCCATCCTCAACATCCGGGAGAAGATTGTGGACGCCATCCCCCTGGGGGTTCGTCTGGGCATCGCCCCCGCCATCGGCCTGATGCTGATGAACATCGGCTTTGGCTCCAACGCCGGCGTCTATTCCGAGGCCGGCGGTCCCTTCTTTGTGATGCGGGATTTCTTCGGGGCCCTCACCCCCAGCGTGGCCCAGACCACCATGGGCTCCGGGTACTCCACCATGGTGCTCCAGGTGGCCACCATGTTTATCGGCCTCTTTGCCATTGTCATCCTGGCGAAGAAGGGCGTCAAGGGCGCCGTTCTGGCGGGGATGCTCGTTGCCTCTGTGATTTACTGGGCGGGGGCCGCCATGCTGGGACAGAACCCCTTCGCCTCCCTGGCAACCGCCTCCTTTGTTCCCCCCTTCGGCGACATGATGTCCACCACCCTCTTCAAGTTCAACTTCCAGGGCTTCCTCCAGGTGGGTTGGTTCACCGCCATCACCCTCATCATCACCTTCTGCATGATTGACATGTTTGACACTATCGGCACCCTGGTGGGCACCGCCTCCCGCGCCGGGATGGTGGACAAGGACGGCAACATGCCCAAGATGAAGGAAGCCCTTCTCTCCGACGCCCTGGGCACCGTGGCGGGGGCCTGCACCGGCACCTCCACCGTCACCACCTTCGTGGAATCCGCCTCCGGCGTGGAGGCAGGCGGCCGCACCGGCCTTACCGCCCTCACCACCGGCGTCCTCTTCCTGGCCTGCATCTTCATCGCCCCCATTGCGGCCATCATCCCCGCCGCCGCCACCTCCGCCGCCCTCATCTATGTGGGTGTGCTGATGCTCATGGGCCTCAAGAACGTGAAGTTTGACGACCTGGACCAGATGGTCCCCGTCTCCCTGATGCTCATCGGGATGCCGGTTTCCAGCTCCATCGGCCACGCCATCGGCCTGGGCCTCATCTCCTACACCATCATCAAGGTCTTTACCGGCAAGGCCAAGGAGGTCTCCCTCCTCACCTACGTGATTTCCGCCCTCTTCCTGCTGAAATTCTTCCTGATTGTTTAGTTCCAAAGAAAGCCCCAAAAACCGGGGGCCTGTCCATGCGGGCCTCCGGTTTTTTTGCGCCTGGCGGGGAAAAGGGCTTGTTTTTTGGATGAAAATATAGTATGCTAAGTATTGTTTCCCAAGGGCTTTTGATAAAATCCGGAGATGTACCCAAGTGGTTGAAGGGTCTGCACTCGAAATGCAGTAGGCACCTAATAAGTGCGCGAGAGTTCGAATCTCTCCATCTCCGCCAGTGGCGTGCCGCCACGGTCGCGCCCTACAAGGCCCCCTCGAAAGAGGGGGCCTTACCTTTCCACAGGTTCATAGCGGGTGTCTGGAGTCCTAAACTGTATCGAAAGTGTTTTACACCGCCAGTGGCGTAGCCGCCAAGGCACGCCCTACAAGGCCCCCTCCTTCGCTTACTTTTGTAGAAAATCTAAATCCGAAGGGGAGAACCCCTCAAGGCCATTTTCAAAGCCCCTAAGAAGTCGCAGTTTGTCAAAAAAGCAGATTTTCATTCGTTGAATTTTGGTGTTTTTTCCTGTATAATGGAGAAAATCGACAAATCGAATCGAGGAAAACATCATGGCAGAGAAAAACACCAGCACCATCGGGTTTGAAAAGCAGATTTGGGAGGCCGCCTGCGTCCTGCGGGGGAACATGGACGCTTCGGAGTACAAGTCTGTCGTTTTGGGGCTGATTTTCCTGAAATACATCTCCGACCGGTTTGAGGCAAAGCACCGGGAGCTGGTGAAGGAGGGCGGCGGCTTTGAGGAGGACAGGGACGAATACACCGCCGAAAACATCTTCTTTGTGCCGGAAAAGGCCCGCTGGCCGGTTATCGCCGCCGGGGCCCACAGACCGGAGGTGGGCGCCCTCATCGACGAGGCCATGGGCGCCATCGAAAAGGAGAACCGGCG
Organism: Angelakisella sp.; assembly: GCA_013316495.1. Classification (GTDB taxonomy): domain Bacteria; phylum Bacillota; class Clostridia; order Oscillospirales; family Ruminococcaceae; genus Angelakisella. The sequence continues at coordinate 1,188 of WSMP01000160.1, read as the reverse complement.
GCTGGAGGGTATCCTGCCAAAAAACTTCGCCCGGCCGGAGCTGGATAAGCGCCGGCTGGGGGAGGTGGTGGACCTCTTCACCAATATCCAGATGGTGGAGCACGGCAGCAGCAAGGACATATTGGGGCGGACCTATGAATACTGCCTTTCCAAATTCGCGGAGCAGGAGGGCAAGCTGGCGGGGGAGTTTTACACCCCTGCCTGTGTGGTGCGGACGCTGGTGGAGGTGCTCCAGCCCTTTAGCGGCCGGGTCTACGACCCCTGCTGCGGCTCCGGGGGGATGTTTGTGCAGTCGGCTAAATTCATCGAAAACCACAGCGGGAACATCAACGCCCTTTCCATTTTCGGCCAGGATTCCAACCCCACCACCTGGAAGATGGCCCAAATGAACCTGGCTATCCGGGGCATCGAGGCCAACTTGGGAAAATTCAGCGCCGATACCTTCTTTAACGACTGCCACCCCCAGCTGAAGGCGGATTTCATCCTGGCAAACCCGCCCTTCAACCTCTCCGGCTGGGGACAGGATAAGCTGTTGGGGGATATGCGTTGGCAGTACGGGACGCCCCCTGCCGGCAACGCCAACTTTGCCTGGCTCCAGCACATGATTTGGCACCTGGCCCCCGGCGGACGGATTGGCATGGTGCTGGCAAACGGCTCCCTGTCCTCCCAGTCCGGCGGGGAGGGGGAGATTCGCAAAAACATCATCTGCGCCGACCTGGTGGACTGCATCGTCGCCATGCCCACCCAGCTTTTCTACACCACCCAGATACCGGTATCCCTCTGGTTTTTGGCTAAAAACAAGAAGCAGAAGGGCAAGACGCTGTTCATCGACGCCCGGAAGCTGGGGACGATGGTCTCCCGGAAGCTGCGGGAGCTGACCAGCGAGGACATCGGCCGGATTGCCAGCACCTATAACGCCTTTGCGGCGGGGACGCTGGAGGACGAAAAGGGCTTTTGCGCCGTTGCCACCACCCAGGAGATTGAAAGGCAGGATTATATCCTCACCCCCGGCCGGTATGTGGGCATCGAGGAGCAGGAGGAGGACGGCGAGCCCTTCCAGGAGAAGATGGCGCGGCTGACGGCGGAGCTTTCGGAACTGTTCCAGAAGTCCCACGAGCTGGAAGGGGAGATTCGGCGGCAGCTGGGAGGGATGGGGTATGAGGTTTGAATATAGGCTCTCGGATGTTG
>WSMP01000159.1 GCA_013316495.1 Angelakisella sp. | reverse complement strand
GGTGTCCACCTCCGGCGCGCTGATGGGCAGGCTGTCATCCCAGCTTTGCCCCAGGCTTTCCAGCAGCAGGATAAGGTCGTAAATCACCTGGTTCTCCTTCCCGGCGGGGAGGTAGGCCTGGTCCAGGACGATATCCAAGCTGACGCGGTTGCTGGCAAAGGGGCGGCCGTAGCGGTCCACAATCTCCCCCCTGGCCGCGTCCACCGTTTGGGTGCGGGTGTACCCCTGGGTCACCTTCCGCTTATAGGCTTCCCCCTGGGTGATTTGGATAAACACCAGCTGGTAGAGGAAAGCCGCCATCACCAGGCCCACCACCGCGCCGGTGATGAGAAAGCGAAACCGTTCTTCTCTGGGGCCCATAGGCAGCTCTCCTTTCCTAAATTTCTCTGTGTTTTATGGCAAAGGCCGGACCTGCACGCTCAGCTCTAGCGGGCTATTTGTTCCGCGGTTCTTCCCGTTTAATCTGCTGTGTTATACTTACACCTTTTGTCATTCTTCTTTTTGCTTCTTTTTCTTCTTCTGCAAGAAGAAAAAGAAGGCCGGGCGGCAGCCCAGATTTGGATAGCCTCTCAGCCCTCCGAAGGCTCGATGCGCTTTTGGAACCACTGGTGGATGGCCCGGACGCCGAAGAAGGCGGGAATCCCCATTGCCACCGTGTAAAAGCAAAGGGGGAGAATCCCCAGGGTGAAGAGGAGCTCCGTCCCCTCGTATCCCCGGATGAGGAAGAGAAAGAAAAAGGCTATCCCCTGGGAAAGAAGCATGGTGAGCAGGATGAAGAGGCAGCAGTTAAGCACCACCGGGCGCATATACCCCTGCACCAGCAGCCCCACCCCCAGGCAGCAGAGGAAGAGCATCAAAGCGTAGTAGCCAAAGCGGTAGTAGGAGAAGAAATCGCAGAGCATCCCGCAAAAGGCCCCTGAAAGAGCCCCGGCAAACTCCCCCTCAAACATCGCCACCGCCACGGCGAAGGCGGCGGCCAGCATGGGCTTGGCAGTGCCGATAAGGAGCAGGTCCGGGGTGTTTTGGACGATGGCCAGCAGGATGGCGATGGCGGCGTAAACCAGGAACTTCAGCACAATAAAGCGGGTCTTTGGCATCTCATTCCTCCTCGCCGGCGCTGTCCGTGGCGGTGGCGTCGTCCTTGCCGCCAAAGTCGGTGATAACAAACACCTGGCGGGCCCCCTGGATATCCGCCGCCGGGGTGATGACCGCGTAGAGGGAAAGGCCGGAGGTCTCCATCTCCACCGACTGAATCTCCCCCACAATCAGGCCTCTGGGCAGCAGCCCCCCGGTGCCGGAGGTGACGATGGTATCCCCTGGGGTGACCCCGCTTTCCCGCGGCAGAAAGCCCAGCTTGCAGCTGCCCTCCTGGGCCAGGGGGATGGTGCCGGTGATGATGCCGGTATCCAGGGTGTGGATATCCACACCGCCAATGCTCACCGAGGCGTCCAGGATGGTCTGCACCTTGGAGTAACCCCGGCCCACCTCGCTGACGATTCCCACCAGCCCATCGCTGGTGATAACCGGGCACCGCAGGGAAACCCCGTGGTAGGTCCCCACGTCGATGGTGAAGGAGCCGAACCAGTCGTCCGGAGTGCGTCCCACCACCGTGGCCGGCTCAAAAATCAGGTCGGAATTGCGCTCCTTAATCTCCAAAAGCTCCCGGAACTGCTCATTTTCCATCTTCACCGTCTCGTAATCAATCAGCTGCTCCTCCAGCCGCTGTATCTCCTCCCGGAGGGCCTGGTTTTCCCGGTGGACCTCCCCGGAGGAGAGGAAGGGGCCAAAGCGGTTTTGGATGGCGGCCCCGGCGGCGGCGCTCATGCTGTTTAGGGGCACCATCAGCATCCCCCCGGCGCTGGAAAGAAGGGGCATCAGGCCGCCGGTATAGATGGAGCGCAGCAGGAAGGAAAAGAGGAGGCAGCCAACCACCAGCAGCACCCGAAAGCGCCCGGTCTTAAAAAATTCTTTCATCGCCCCCTCCTTTCTTCACAATAGGCCAAGATGAGGTTGGAGAAAAATCCCCAACCTCCCTTTGTTTGTCAAATCGGCTCGGTGACCGCCTCGTTGTGGGCGTAGTTAATCTCCAGAATCTTCCCGGCCCCCAGGGCGACGCAGTCCAGGGGATTTTCTGCAATGTGCACCGGCATCCCCGTTTCGATGGTGATAAGGTGGTCCAGCCCCTTGAGCATGGCCCCGCCCCCGGTGAGGGTGATCCCCTTATCAATAATATCCGCCGAAAGCTCCGGGGGGGTCTTTTCCAGGGTGCTGCGGATGGCGTCCAGGATGGCGACAATGGAATCCACCAGCGCCTCCCGAATCTCCTGGGGGGTAAGGATGATGTTCTTGGGGAAGCCGTCCGCCAGGTTGCGGCCCTTTATCTCCACCGTCTCCTCGTTTTCGTAGGGGTAGGCGGAGCCGATGCAAATCTTGATATTCTCGGCGGTGCGCTCCCCGATGAGAAGGTTGTACTTCTTCTTCACGTAGGCGATGATGGCCTGGTCGAACTCGTCCCCGGCCACCCGCACCGATTTGGAGACCACGATCCCCCCCATGGAAATCACCGCCACCTCGGTGGTGCCGCCGCCGATGTCCACCACCATGCTGCCGATGGCCTCCTCCACCGGGAGGCCCGCCCCGATGGCTGCCGCCATGGGCTCCTCCACAATGCGCACGTATTTGGCCCCAGCCTTTTCCGCCGCCTCCCGGACGGCCCGGCGTTCCACGGCGGTGACGCCGGAGGGGATGCAGATAACCACGCGGGGCTTGCCGAAACGGGAGCGCCCGATGCTCTTTTGGAAGAACCACTGGAGCATACTGGCGGTGACGTCAAAATCCGCAATAACCCCGTCCTTCAGGGGCCGGATGGCCTCGATGGAGCCGGGGGTGCGGCCGATGACGTCCTTGGCGGCTTGTCCCACATATTTTACAACGTCGGTACGCACGTCCACCGCCACCACCGACGGTTCCCGCATGATGATCCCCTTGCCCTTCATATAAATCAGGGTATTGGCAGTACCCAGGTCAATTCCGATGCTCTTTGAAGCAAACATTCCTCCTGTGCTCCTTTCCGCGGCGCGCATATAAACAATTATCCAGCCGGGTCCGGCCGGCGCAAATCCTAAATGTGCAGATAATCAATAGTATTGTATCACAGCGGAGGGCAATTCACAAGGAAAGAAAGAGCGGAATTTGTTTCGATTTCATAAATTTTACAAAAGGACCGCCGCCAGCGGGGAGAGACCCCCGCCCAAAGGGGGCGCGGGGAGGCTTTAAACCGGCCCTTGGAGGGGGAACCGCTCCGGGGCAAAGTCCCGCAGCTCCCGCCAAAGGCGGGCCACCGGCAGCCCCATTACGGTGAAATAGTCCCCCCGGATAGCCCTTACCAGC